>JALOSO010000198.1 GCA_025458385.1 Paracoccaceae bacterium
ATGGCTGGCCGCATCCACATCGGCCTGACCGATGCCGAACTCGAGACGCTCGGACAGGCAAAAGACGTCGCCAAACTGTCGCGCGCCGATCTTGCGGCCTGCCTTGCCGCGGGCCGCACCGGTGCCACCACCGTTGCCGCCACCATGATCTGCGCCCATCTTGCCGGTCTTCAGGTCTTTGCCACCGGCGGTATCGGCGGCGTGCATCGCGGGGCTGAAGCCACGTTCGATATCTCTGCTGACCTCATGGAACTCGCCCAAACCCCGGTCACCGTTGTTTGCGCCGGGGCCAAGGCCATTCTGGATATCCCCAAAACGCTTCTGGATATCCCCAAAACGCTTGAAGTCCTTGAAACCCACGGCGTGCCCGTGATCGCCTATGGACAGGACGACATGCCCGCCTTCTGGTCGCGCAGCGCGGGCCTGCGCGCACCCCTGCGCCTCGACAGCGCCGCCGAGATTGCTGCCGCCATCGCCATGCGCACGCAGCTCGGCCTGCCCGGCGGCCACCTGATCGCCAATCCAATTCCCTTGGCCGACGAGATTACGCCAGATGTGATCAACCCCTTCATTCAGGCCGCCTTGGCCGAGGCCACGGCGAAGGGCATTCAGGCCAAATCCGTGACACCTTTCCTGCTGCAACGCATCTTCGAGGCGACGGGAGGCAAATCCCTGACGTCAAACATCGCACTTGTCCGCAATAATGCCCGACTCGCGGCAGAAATCGCTGTTGCGCAGGGATTGTTACAGCATCGTCACTGATCGCCCATTGTGTCGCCTGAGCAGGCTTCATACATTCGGGACCACCTCAGAAAAGGCTGACCCTGCAGATGACCGAAGATCAGACCGCCCGCCGCAAGGCTGGCATCCTTGGCGGGTTACGCCGCAGCTTTTTGACCGGCCTTGTCGTCGTTCTGCCCATCACCCTGACAATCTATCTGATCTGGACGGTGATCGGCTGGATTGACGGCTGGGTGCTGCCTTTCGTGCCAAGCGCCTATCACCCCAATGAACTGCTGCGGCACTATTTCGGCGAGGATTGGACCTATAACGTCCGCGGCCTTGGCGTGATCGTGTTTCTGGTCTTTACCGTGCTTGTCGGCTGGCTGGCCAAGGGCCTGTTCGGCCGGTCCATCCTGCGCTGGGCCGAAGGGCTGGTTGACCGCATGCCTGTTGTGCGGTCCATCTACAACGGGTTGAAGCAGATTGCCGAAACCGTCTTCAGCCAATCATCCAACAACTTTGACCGCGCTTGTGTGGTGCAGTTTCCGCGCCCCGGCGTCTATGCCATCGGCTTTGTCGCAACAAAGGCCAAAGGCGAGATTGCTGCCAAGGTGCCGGGCGGGGATGATCTCTTGACCGTCTTTGTGCCCACCACACCCAACCCGACATCCGGCTTTCTTGTGTTCTTTCCCGCCAGCGACGTGATCATCATGGACATGAGCGTTGAAGACGCCGCCAAGCTGATCATCTCGGCCGGGCTGGTTTACCCAAATGCCAAGGACCCGACTGTGCCGCTACTGGGCCAGTGACGCGGACGTGAACGCATTCAGGAATTGTTAATCGTGTTCGCGCACAAAGCTGTGCATGAACATGCATCACACCCCCCTGAACGCCTCTGCCCAAGGCTGGATCGACCGGGTCTTCAGTGCCAAGGTTGCCGAAAACGGCGGTGTCGTCCGCAGATCGGTTGCCAGCGTCGAACGCGAAATCGGGCGCGATCTGTTTGAAGAAGAAATCCGTCGCCGCCGCTTTCACCTGCTGGAATGCGGCGGCCAGTTCATCGTCATCTGCAACAGCGGCCGCCTGCAAATCATCGCCTGACGCCCCTGAAAATTTTAGTACTAAAATTTTCAGCCACCCAGATGATGACCTTCAAAGCCTGGAGGGCGTGACGCCTGAAAATTTTAGGACTAAAACTTTCAGCGCCCCGGCCGCAGGTTACTCGGCTGCGACGCTCGGGTTGTTCGGGTGCGTCGTCCAGTTGGCGTAATCGCCGACCTTGGCCCCCGTGCGCGGGTCAACCGCACCTTTCGGCAATTCCACCATCGTGATGCAGTTTTCCACCGGGCAGACGTTCACGCACAGATTGCAGGCCACGCATTCCTCATCCTTGACCGTAAAGGTCCGGTCCGCGCTCATCGCGATGGCCTGATGGCTCGTATCTTCGCAGGCCGCATAGCAGCGCCCACACTTGATGCAATCGTCCTGATTAATCTGCGCCTTGGTCACGTAGTTCAGGTTCAGGTACTGCCAGTCCGTCACATTGGGCACCGCGCGCCCCACCAGATCAGCCGTGGACGTGAACCCCTTGCGGTCCATGTAATCCGACAAGCCCGAGATCATTTCCTGCACGATCTTGAAGCCATAGGTCATCGCCGCCGTGCAGACCTGCACATTGCCCGCGCCAAGCGCCATGAACTCTGCCGCGTCCTTCCATGTCGTCACCCCGCCGATGCCCGAAATCGGCAGGCCCCGCGTTTCCGCACTCCGCGCAATCTCCGCCACCATGTTCAGCGCAATCGGCTTGACCGCTGGCCCACAATAGCCGCCATGCGTGCCCTTGCCATCAATCGTGGGCTCTGGCGCGAAGTCATCCAGATCGACGGATGTGATCGAGTTGATCGTGTTGATCAGGCTTACAGCATCCGCACCGCCCCGCTTCGCCGCCTCTGCCGGTTTGCGGATATCCGCGATATTCGGCGTCAGCTTCACGATGCAGGGCATGCGGCTGTGCTGTTTCACCCAGCGTGTCACCATTTCGATGTATTCCGGCACCTGCCCCACGGCAGAACCCATGCCGCGTTCCGCCATGCCATGTGGGCAGCCAAAGTTCAGCTCTACCCCATCTGCCTCGGTATCGGCGATCCGGTGCAGGATATCTTTCCAGCTTTCTTCATCGCAAGGCACCATCAGACTGATGATCATCGCCCGGTCGCGCCATTTGCGCTTGACCTCCTTGATCTCGCGCAGGTTCACCTCCAACGGGCGGTCCGTGATCAACTCGATGTTGTTCAGCCCCAGCAGCCGCCGGTCCGCCCCCCAGATCGCGCCATAACGCGGGCCGTTCACGTTCACCACCGGTGGGCCTTCGGACCCAAGCGTTTTCCAAACCACCCCGCCCCAGCCCGCTGCAAAGGCGCGCTCCACATTCACTTTCTTGTCGGTCGGCGGCGCCGAGGCCAGCCAGAACGGGTTTGGGGATTTGATGCCGATGAAAGTGGTCGTGAGGTCAGCCATGATCTGCTCCATGAATGCCAAAAGACACGCCATCGCCTGCAAAGGCATGGCGGTATGATACGAAGATGTCAGATATCAGAACCCGAGCAGGCCCCAAAGCCAGCCGATCGTATGCCCCGCCACCTCGCCGAATTTCGGGGTGACATAGGCCCAGGCGAGGCAGCCTGCGATGTTGACCGGCACGAACAGATGCAACGGAATCCGCGCGATGCCCGCCATCACGAAGACCACCGCCCGCAGCGGCCCGAAGAAATGCCCGATGACCACCGCCACCACGCCCCATTTCTGAAACGCCGCATTGCCCCGCGCCACCAGTTCCGGATGGTTGCGCAGGGGCCAAAGCCGCAGGATCGCATCGCCATAGCGCCAGCCGATCCAGTAGCTGATGTGCGACCCGATGATCGCCCCGATGCTCGCCCCCACCCAGATCGGCAGCAAGGACAACTCGCCCGTCGCCACCAAGGCCCCGACCCCTAGCAGAATGGCCGTTGACGGGATCACGATGGAAATCCCTGCAATCGTCTCGCCAAGCGCGAATACCAGCGCGATCCAGAAGGCCCAGTCGCGGTTGTCGCGCACAAAGGCCAGTGTCGCCTCGATAGCCGTGTCGATGAATGCGAACATGGGCACCCTTACCTGCAAAGTCACGCAGGGTTAGACGCTTGGCCATGTCAGCGCAAGCCGCCCTCATGCCATCAGGCCCGCATGAATATCCATCGCCGCATCGCGCCCTTCGGCCACCGCCGTCACCGTCAGGTCATCACCCCCGGTCGCGCAATCGCCCCCAGCCCAGACGCCCTTCACCGATGTGCGCCCCGCCCCCGTCACCGCAATCTTGCCGCCTTCCAGCGTCAGCCCCTCCGGCGCGCCCTGCAAGGTCTGGCCAATCGCCTTGAACACCTGATCCGCCTTCAGCCGGAACGTCTCGCCCGTTGCAACCAGCCCCGAAGGGCCGTCGGCCATATAGCCGAACTCCACTTCCGTCACCGCGCCATTGCCATGCACCGCCACTGGCGCTGCATGCGTCACGATCCGCACGCCCGCCGATGTTGCATGCTCCTGCTCATAGCCAGATGCGCTCATCTTCTCTTGCCCGCGCCGGTAGACAATCGTCACATTCTCGGCCCCCAGCAGGCGCGATTGCACTGCCGCATCAACCGCCGTCATGCCCCCGCCGATCACCACCACATCGCGGCCAATCGGCACCGCCGAACGGTCGCCCGCCTGCCGCAGGTCAGCGATAAAATCCACCGCATCGCGCACGCCCGCCTTATCCTCACCACCCGCGCGCAGGGCGTTCACCCCCGCCAGTCCCATGCCAAGGAACACCGCGTCATAGCCCGATTGCAGATCTGCCAGCGTGAAGTCACGCCCCAGGGCCTTGCCATGTTCAATCATGATCCCGCCGATTTTCAGCAGCCAGTCCACCTCGGCCTGCGCGAAATCGCCCACGGCCTTGTAAGTCGCGATGCCGTATTCGTTCAGCCCCCCCGCCTTTGGCCGCGCATCGAACACCACCACATCATGCCCATGCATCGCCAGGCGGTGCGCGCATGACAGACCCGCAGGCCCCGCCCCCACAACCGCCACCTTCTTGCCCGTCGGTGCCCCGCGCGTAAATGGGTGCACGCCCTTGGCCATCAGCGTATCCGTCGCGAACCGCTGCAACCGCCCGATTTCCACCGGCTTGCCTTCCGCCATTTCGCGCACGCAGGCCTCTTCGCACAGGGTTTCTGTCGGACAGACCCGCGCGCACATGCCGCCCATGATGTTCTGCGCAAAGATGGTTTTCGCCGCCGCATCCGGTGTGCCGGTGGCGATCTGGCGAATGAACAGCGGGATGTCGATGTCCGTCGGGCAGGCCGTGATGCAGGGCGCATCATGGCAGAAGTAGCAGCGATCCGCCGCTACCCGCGCCTCATGCGCGTCAAGCGGTGCTTCGTGATCGGTAAAGTTGCGGCTGTAATCGGCGGCGGACAGGCGATTGGCCACGATTCCGGGTGTCAATGGGCTGTTGGACAAGGACCCCTCCATTTCGGCGTGCGTTGGCTGGCTGACAAGAAGGCTGCCACGGGTCAGTTTTTTTATCAAATGGTAAATTTCCGCGGCGGGCGGAAAAAGATGATCCTGCCCAAAAAACCGGCAGAAAGAATGGATGCTTTTCACCCCGCGCCCCGTCGCGTATAACGGCGCACAATCGCGCAGGACACCTGCCACCAGAACCGCCAACCAGAGGACGGCATGAGCAAACATTCTTCCGAAGCAGACGTGGCTTTCATTCAGGCGCTGGCCGAACTTTTGAACAAGAACGACCTGACGGAACTGTCGGTCAAACGCGAATACGGGCCGGATGACCGGCTGGATGTGAAGGTGTCAAAGCAGACCCAGATGATCGCGGCCCCTGCGCCCGTTTACGCGCCTGCCCCTGCAGCGATGTCTGCAGCCCCGGCGGCGGCGGCGGCGGCAGCCGCCTCGCCCGAAGATCCGGCACAGCACCCCGGCGCTGTGACCTCGCCCATGGTGGGAACCGTGTATCTGGCTGCCGAACCCGGCGCGACCCCGTTTGTTGCGGTTGGCGCGACCGTCAGTGAAGGCCAGACGGTGCTGATCATCGAGGCGATGAAAACCATGAACCACATCCCTGCCCCGCGTGCCGGCACGGTCAAGCGCATTCTGGTCGCCGATGGCAACGCAGTGGAATACGGCGCGCCGCTGCTGATCATCGAGTAAGCGCATGTTCGAGAAAATCCTGATTGCCAACCGCGGCGAAATCGCCCTTCGCGTGATCCGCGCCTGCCGCGAGATGGGCATCAAGTCCGTCGCCGTTCATTCCACCGCCGACAGTGACGCGATGCATGTCCGCATGGCCGACGAATCCGTCTGCATCGGCCCGGCACCCTCGTCCGAAAGCTACCTGTCGAAGGCCGCATCCCGGCTATGGCTTTCTGTCCGAAAACGCTGCGTTTTCGCAGGCCCTTGCCGACCACGGCATCACCTTCATCGGTCCCACGGCGGAACATATCCGCATCATGGGCGACAAGATCACCGCCAAGGAAACCGCCAAGGCCCTTGGTATTCCCGTGGTGCCCGGCTCCGAAGGCGGCGTGCCGGATTATGAAACCGCCATTGGCGTTGCCCGTGATATCGGCTTTCCCGTGATCATCAAGGCAACGGCTGGCGGCGGCGGGCGTGGCATGAAGGTGGCCAAGAACCCCGAAGAGCTGGAAATCGCCTTCCGCACGGCAAGGTCTGAGGCGAAGAATGCCTTTGGCAATGACGAGGTTTATATCGAGAAATACCTGCAAAAGCCCCGCCACATCGAAATTCAGGTGTTCGGCGATGGCAAGGGCCGCGCCGTGCATCTGGGCGAACGTGACTGCAGCCTGCAGCGCCGCCATCAAAAGGTGTTTGAAGAGGCGCCGGGCCCCGTAATCACCCCGGCGATGCGCGCGAAAATCGGCAAGGTCTGTGCCGATGCCGTGGCCAAGATCAACTATATTGGCGCGGGCACCATCGAATTCCTATTCGAAGACGGCGAATTCTATTTCATCGAAATGAACACCCGCCTGCAGGTCGAACATCCCGTTACCGAATACATCTTTGGCGTCGATCTTGTGCGCGAACAGATCCGCGTCGCTGCTGGCATGGATCTGTCCTTTACGCAGGATGATCTGGTCATCAACGGCCATGCCATCGAAGTGCGCATCAACGCCGAAAAACTGCCCAACTTCTCACCCTGCCCCGGCCGCGTCCGCATGTACCACGCCCCCGGCGGCTTTGGCGTGAGGATGGATAGCGCGCTGTATTCCGGCTATTCCATCCCGCCCTATTATGACAGCCTGATCGGCAAGCTGATCGTGCATGGCCGTGACCGGCCCGAGGCGCTTGCCCGCCTCAAGCGCGCCTTGGGTGAGCTGATCGTCGATGGCATCGACACGACCGTGCCGCTTTTCAATGCGTTGCTGGAAGAACCCGATGTGCTGTCAGGGGCCTATAACATCCATTGGCTGGAAAAATGGCTTTCCGCCAATTTCGGTGATTGACCCGCGGCGCGCGAAAGGCTGCCGATGTCGCTGACCGCTGACCATCTGCTGCTGGCCTATGCGCAGGGGATTTTCCCCATGGCCGAGGGGCGCGATGACCCCAAGGTGCATTGGGTTGATCCGCGCCGGCGGGGCATCCTGCCGCTGGACACCTTTCACACCTCACGCAGCCTTGCGCGCCGCATCCGGCGCGACCAGCCGCAGATCACGGTCGATGGTGATTTCGGCGCCGTTGTGCGGGCCTGCGCGGACCGGCCTGAAACCTGGATCAACCCGATCATCCTTGACCTTTACGGCCAGCTGCATCAGCGCGGGCAGGCGCATAGTCTGGAGGTCTGGCACGAAGGGGCCTTGGTGGGTGGCGTTTACGGCGTTGTCATCGGGGCCGCGTTTTTTGGTGAAAGCATGTTTTCGCGCCGGACCGATGCCTCAAAGATCGCGCTGGCCTATCTGGTGCACCGCTTGCGCACCGGCGGTTTTCTGCTTTTTGACACCCAGTTCCTGACGCCGCATCTGGCCTCGCTTGGTGCGATCGAAGTGTCACGCGGCGAATATCACCGCCGCTTGGCCACAGCCCTTGCCGCCCCAGCCCGGTTCAACCCGCCCAGCTATCAGCTGCCCGTCTATTGATCTTCGCCGTCGCTTTCGTCTGGCACAGCCGGTTCAAGGCCCGGCACATCGCAATTCAGCACCCAGACGTCATAGCGTGCATGATCCATTGCCGACAGCGCCGGGCTTGAGGCGATCATCCAGCCGTTAAACGCCTCGACCTGCGCGCGGTTGTCAATGATGGTCAGGTGCACAAAGGCATCCGATGACGGATCGTTCGCGGGGTAACGGCATTCGTCCAGCCGGATCGTCAGCTGCCCCCGCTCCAGCACTTCGCCCGTTGCCATGGTCACATCTTGCGTGGCCCCTGACAGCTTGTCGAGCCAACGCAACACCCCGCCCTGCGCCACGGCTGTCTCTGCCAGCACCGGCCCGCCAGCCAGCAGGCCCAGCACGATGACCAAAACACCGGCACGGCAGATCACGGCGCGCCCTCGCCATCACCCGAAGCGGCGCCCACAAAGCGCATCAGCAACGTCACAAGACTGACCGAGCCTTGGGTATCCTCGATCTCGGCCCCGGGGGCCAGCACATCTGCGGATCCGCCCGGAACGATCTCGATGTAATTTCCGCCCAGAAGCCCTTCAGATGAAACAAGAATCGCCGAATCGTCCGGCAGGACGATCGCCTTGTCGATCTGCACTTCGGCATCGGCGTAAAATGTCGTGGGATTGAGTGTCAGTGCCGTGATCGTGCCAACCTTGACCCCGGCCAGTCGCACATCGGTGCCAACGCTGATGCCGTCAACGGCGCGGAAACTGGCAACCAGCGGATAGGTATCGCTGCCACCGCCAAAGCCTGCCGTCTGCCCCGCATAGGCCAGAAAGCCGATGGCGATTGCCAGCACACCGGCACCGGCCAGCACCTCTGCAGTATTCTCGGCCATTATTCCGGCTGCCAGGCTTCGTAATCGCGACGTGCGACTGGCGCTGCGTGGCGGATCGACCCCGGCGGCGCATAGGCAGCTGCCGTGCCGGTCAGGTTTTCCTGATGCGGCTGCTCCCACGGCTTGTGCGCCAGCGGTGCCTCGGACGGCGGCTGATCCCAGGTGAAATGTAGCCAGCCATGCCAATCGGGGCTGACCCGCGACGCCTCCATCTCTCCGTTGTAGATCACCCAACGTTTCCTGTCGTCGCGCGTGCGGTAATAGGCATTGCCCTGCGCATCCGTTCCCACCTTTACGCCCTTGCGCGCGGTAAAGATCTGGGTGCCCAGCGTCTGGCTGTTCCACCATGTCAGCAGGCGTTTCAGGAAATACATGGGATAACCTCCGGGCTTTGTCGTTCTATGCAGCAAAGCCGTATCAACGTCCAGTGCGCCACGCGCCGCTCTTCCGCCCTGACGGGCGTCATCGCTGAGTCAAGCGAAGACAGCCCGCAAGGGTTGGATGAGCGGCCCCCTAAGCTTTCGCCGTCTCTTTCTTCTTGGCTTCGGTATAAACAAGGATCGGCTTCGCCCCGTTGTTCACGGCCTCATCC
>JALOSO010000199.1 GCA_025458385.1 Paracoccaceae bacterium
GCTTGACCTGACCTTCCTGCGCACAATTCCCGGCAGCATTGGCGGTGCGGTGCGGATGAACGCCGGCTGTTATGGCAGTTATGTCGCCGATGTCTTGACAGAAATCACGATCTGCACCCGCGCGGGGCAGATTGAAACCCTGCCCGCCGCCGCCTTGAACCTGCGCTACCGCCAGTCGGACCTGCCCGCGGGTGCGGTCATCCTGTCGGCCATCTTCACGGCGCCCGAAGGCGACCCGGCCGCACTTGCGGCGCGCATGGCCGACCAGATCGCCAAACGCGACGCGACCCAGCCGACCAAGGACCGCAGCGCCGGGTCGACCTTCCGCAATCCGGTCGGCCATGCATGGCCGACCAGATCGCCAAACGCGACGCGACCCAGCCGACCAAGGACCGCAGCGCCGGGTCGACCTTCCGCAATCCGGTCGGCCATTCCAGCACCGGACGGGCGGATGACACACATGAACTGAAGGCCTGGAAGGTCATCGACGATGCCGGCATGCGCGGGGCCAGGATCGGTGGCGCGCAGATGTCACCGATGCATTCCAACTTTCTGATCAACGCGGGTGGGGCGACAGCCGCCGATCTGGAAAATCTGGGTGAAGAGGTGCGAAAAAGGGTTTTCCAGAACAGCGGTATTGCGTTAGAGTGGGAAATCATGCGGGTGGGTGAACCATCTGCCATGGCAGAATAATTCGGGCGCAAAGACCCGAAAGGTAAAGGCAGTAATGGCGGGCATGTCGGGCAAGACATCCCCGCGCGTAGCGGTTCTGATGGGCGGATTCTCGGCGGAACGGGAGGTCTCGCTTGTTTCGGGTGCAGCATGCGCCCGCGCCCTGCGTGCGGCGGGATATATGGTGTCAGAGGTCGATTGCGGCCCTGATCTTCCTGCGCAGTTGACGGCGCTGCGCCCTGATGTCTGCTTTAACGCGCTGCATGGTCGTTGGGGCGAGGATGGCTGTGTTCAAGGCATCCTCGAATGGCTGAAAATCCCTTACACGCATTCCGGCGTCATGGCATCGGCCATCGCGATGGACAAGCAGCGCAGCAAGGATGTTTATCGCGCGGCGGGCCTGCCGGTGGTCGACAGCGTGATTGCCACGCGCGCCGCGGTTGAGGCCGGGCATGTGATGGCGGCACCCTATGTGGTCAAGCCGAACAACGAAGGGTCATCCGTCGGGGTCTATATCGTGCGCGAAGGCAGCAATGCCCCGCGGCTGGCCGCGTCAATGCCACCCGAAGTGATGGTCGAGGCCTATGTTCCGGGACGAGAGTTGACGACAACCGTCATGGGTGACCGCAGCCTGTGCGTGACGGATATCGTCACCGATGGCTGGTATGACTTTGACGCCAAATACAAACCCGGCGGATCGCGGCACGTTGTGCCGGCGCTTGTCCCGGACGAGATCACGGCGGCCTGCCTTGACTATGCGCTGCGGGCGCATCAGGCCCTGGGGTGCCGGGGCGTCAGCCGGACAGACTTCCGCTGGGATGAAGACAAGGGGCTGGCGGGCCTGTTCCTGCTGGAAACCAACACCCAGCCCGGCATGACACCGACATCGCTGGTGCCCGAGCAGGCTGCGATTGTCGGTTTCGACTTTCCGCAACTTTGTGACTGGATGGTCAGGGACGCGTCATGCAACAGATAGGCCGCGCCCCCCGCCGCGAGATTGCCCCATCGCGCTGGTCGTACCGGATGCAACGGCTGTGGCTGACACCGCTTTTCCGGGTGCTGTTCCGCGTCGGTCTGCCGGTGTTCGTGCTTTTTGGCGCTATCGCGCTTTATCTGCAGGATGATCAGCGCCGCGCACATCTGGCCCAGGTCTTTGTTGACCTGCGTGAAGATTTCCAGGCCCGCCCCGAATTCCGTGTCAGCCTGATTGCGGTCGATGGTGCGGCCCCCGAACTGGCCGAAGCCATTCGGGCCCGGCTGGACCTTGCCTTGCCGCAATCCTCGTTTGACATCGACCTCGAAGCCGCGCGCAACAGGGTCGAGGCGCTGGATGCCGTGGAAACCGCCCAGATCAAGGTGCGTACGGGTGGTGTGTTGCAGGTGGATATCATCGAACGTACGCCGGTGATGTTGTGGCGCACGGAAGACCGGATCGACATGCTGGATGCGGGCGGGCATCGCGTCGCCTCGCTGGCGGCGCGCAGTGACCGGCCTGATCTGCCGCTGATCGCCGGTGAGGGCGCCGACAAGGCCGCCGCCGAGGCGATGGCTGTGCTGGCGGCGGCAAGCCCACTTGAGGGGCGCATCCGGGGCCTGGTGCGGATCAGCGACCGGCGGTGGGATATCGTTCTGGACCGTGACCAACGCATCATGTTGCCAGCGGAAAACCCCGTTGCCGCTGTTGAACGCCTGCTGGTGCTGGACCAGGCGCAAGATATCATGGCGCGTGACGTGGCCGCAATCGACCTGCGGATTGCCGCGCGCCCGGTGTTGCGGCTGACCCCCTATGCCCAGTTGCAATTGCGCCGTGCCCAAGGCCTCGAACCCCCGGAGTCCGACCTATGACAGACCTTTACCAGACCCAGCGTGCGATGCGGAACATGCGCAAGGCCGCCCTGCAACGGGGCGTTGTGGCCATTCTTGACATCGGCACCACCAAGATCGCCTGTCTTGTCTTGCGTTTTGACGGGCCAGACCGTCTGACAGACAGTGAACAGGTCGGGCCGATGGCGGGACAGTCGGCCTTTCGGGTGATCGGGGCCGCGACCACGCGGTCACGCGGGGTGCGCTTTGGTGAAATCGCCCAGATGAACGAAACGGAAAAGGCCATCCGCACTGTCGCACAGGCGGCGCAAAAGATGGCGAATGTGCGGGTCGACCATGTGATCGCCTGCTTTTCCGGTGCGGCCCCGCGCAGCTATGGCCTTGCGGGCGAACTGGTGCTGGAAGACAGCGTTGTGACCGAACAGGACGTGGCCCGCGTGATGGCCGCCTGCGAAGCGCCGGATATCGGCGATGGCCGCGATGTCCTGCATGCGCAGCCCGTGAACTTTGCCATTGATCACCGCACCGGTCTGGGCGACCCGCGCGGGCAGATCGGCAACCGGCTGGCCTGCGACATGCACCTGTTGTCGGTAGACAGTGCCGTGATCCAGAACCTGCTGTTCTGCATCAAGCGCTGTGATCTGGAACTCGCAGGGATTGCGTCTTCGGCCTATGTCTCGGGCATCTCTTCGCTGGTCGAAGATGAGCAGGAGCTGGGCGCCGCCTGTATCGACATGGGCGGTGGTACGACGGGCCTGTCGATCTTCATGAAAAAGCACATGATCTATGCCGATTCCGTGCGGATGGGCGGTGACCATGTGACATCCGACATCTCCAAAGGGCTGCAGGTGCCGCTGGCGGTGGCGGAACGGATCAAGACCATGCATGGCGGTGTCTATGCGACCGGCATGGACGACCGCGAGATGATCGACATCCGGGGCGACAGTGGCGATTGGGAAAAGGATCGCCGTCAGGTCAGCCGGACCGAACTGATCGGCATCATGCGGCCACGGGTTGAAGAGATCCTGGAGGAAACGCGCGCGCGTCTGGACGCGGCGGGGTTTGACAGCCTGCCCAGCCAGCAGATCGTGCTGACAGGCGGTGCAAGCCTGATCCCGGGTCTGGATGGGCTGGCTGCGCGCATTCTGGGGCAGCGCGTGCGCCTTGGGCGGCCCTTGCGCGTGCAGGGTCTGCCTCAGGCAACAACGGGGCCCGCATTCGCCTCGGCCGTCGGGCTGTGCCTGTTCGCGGCACATCCGCAGGATGAGTGGTGGGACTTTGACATTCCCGCAGATCGCTATGCGGCCAAGCCGATGCGAAAGGTCATGCGATGGTTCAAGGACAACTGGTAACCGCAAGATCGTGTAAGCCCTGCGAAATCCCGCTGAGGTGCGGCGACAATCCCCCATATTTTGTGGGTAAAACGCATATTTTGCGTGACCTTGCATCCATCTGTGGATAGAATCGACGACAATTGGGAAGGCCCGCCCGGGACAGGCGGTCAATCAACAAAAGCGCGTAGCAAAACAGGCGGAACGGGACATGGCACTGAACCTTATCATGAATACCCAGAAGGAAGAGCTGAAGCCGCGGATCACCGTCTTCGGCGTGGGCGGGGCTGGCGGAAATGCGGTCAACAACATGATCGACCAGCAGCTTGAAGGTGTGGAATTCGTGGTGGCCAATACCGACGCGCAGGCCCTGCAGCAAAGCCGGGCAGCGGCGCGGATCCAGATGGGCCTGAAAGTGACGGAAGGTCTGGGTGCCGGGGCGCGGCCTTCGGTGGGCGCGGCCGCAGCGGAAGAGACGATCGAGGAAATCGTTGATCATCTGGCCGGTGCGCATATGTGTTTCATCACCGCCGGCATGGGTGGCGGCACGGGCACGGGGGCGGCGCCGATCATCGCGCAAGCGGCGCGTGAATTGGGCGTGCTGACCGTAGGTGTGGTGACCAAGCCCTTCCAGTTCGAAGGCAACAAGCGCATGAAGCAAGCCGAAGAAGGCATTGAGGCGCTTCAGAAAGTTGTCGATACGCTGATCATCATCCCGAACCAGAACCTGTTCCGTCTGGCCAATGAGCGCACCACCTTTACCGAAGCCTTCGCCATGGCCGATGACGTGCTGTATCAGGGCGTCAAGGGCGTGACCGACCTGATGGTGCGGCCGGGCCTGATCAACCTTGACTTCGCCGATGTCCGCGCCGTGATGGACGAGATGGGCAAGGCGATGATGGGCACGGGCGAAGCGACCGGTGACAACCGCGCGGTCGAGGCGGCTGAAAAGGCCATCGCCAACCCGCTGCTGGATGAAATCAGCCTGAATGGCGCCAAGGGCGTGCTGATCAACATCACCGGCGGCTATGATCTGACGCTGTTCGAACTGGACGAAACGCGAATATCATCGTGGGTTCCACGCTTGATACCAACATGGACGGCGCGATCCGTGTTTCGGTCGTGGCAACGGGTATTGACGTGACGCTGGCCCGCTCGGAAACCCCGATCCAGCGCCGGCCCATGTCGGCCCCGCTGCAGCAGCAGGCTGCACCCGTCGCTGCCGCTGTTGTCCCGCAGCCGCGTGCCGCAGCACCGGTGATGATGCAGCCTGAAATGCAATATGCGGCCCCGCCCGCCCCGCCACCGGCCCCGCCGCCCGCCCCCGTGATGGAGCAGGCCCCGCAGGATCTGTTCGATGTGCGTGGGTACGACGACCATTATGACGAAGAGATGGCGGATGAACTGCCACCCCCCGCCTATCGCCCGCAGCCAGCGCAACCCGCCGTGGTGCGGCAGGCCCCGGCGGCCGTGAACAACGACGCAAGCGAATTCGTGGCGCCACGTCCGCGCGCGCCGGGTACCCCCTCGCCCGAGGCGCTGGCCCGGCTCAAGGCGGCGGCGGCCAAGGTGCCGATGCAGCCGATGCAATCGGCACGCCCCGCAGCAACGCCAACCCCGGCCCCGCGGGCCGAAAAGCCACGCTTTGGGATCGGGTCGTTGATCAACCGGATGGCTGGCCATCTGGAATCGCAGGCCGACCGCACGCCAGCCCCGCCGCGCCAGCAGCCGCCAGTCACCAGCTATGACGATGATGCCGAAATGAACCCTGATCAGGACCGCATCGAAATTCCAGCTTTCCTGCGCCGTCAGGCAAACTGAAGCGGGCTGTCTGTAACACGCGATAGGAAAAGCCCACGCAAGTGGGCTTTTTCATTTTTGAAACAAGGGTTTGCAGGGCGTTTTCCCACTGTCACAAACCGTCATAAAGCGTGAGTTGTGATTGCCGGCCACTGAACCTAACTACAGGGTCAGAAAGCGCGGGCGAATCCGCGCAAGGCGAAAGAGGCGGCCCCGTGCAAAGCACGTTGAAAGCAGCGGTACAGTTCACGGGCCTTGGCCTGCACACGGGCAAGCCTGTGCGCATGGTCGTGCGCCCGGCCTCGGCCGATTACGGCATCTGGTTCAAGCGGGTTGATATTACCGGGGCAGACCCGTTGATCCGCGCCCTGTGGGATCGGGTGACTGAATCGCGGCTGTGCACGATCATCGCCAATGACGCGGGCAGCAGCGTTTCAACCATTGAACATGTGATGGCGGCGTTGGCAGGCTGTGGCATCCACAACGCCCTGATCGAGATTGATGGCCCTGAGGTTCCGATCCTTGACGGGTCTTCGGTGCCCTTCGTCAAGGAATTTCTGGCCAAGGGGCTGATTGCCCAGACCGCGCCGGTCCGCGCGATCCGCGTCCTGAAGACCGTCGAGGTGCGTGAGGGTGAGGCCGTTGCCCGGCTGGCCCCGGCCGAGATGCTTGAAATCGACTTTCACATCGATTTCGCCGATGCCGCGATCGGCAAGCAGGACAAACAGATGAGCCTGGCCAACGGTGCCTTTGTGCGTGAATTGTGTGACAGCCGCACCTTTTGCCGTCAGGCCGATGTCGATGCCATGCGCGCCCGTGGGCAGGCGCTTGGCGGCACGCTTGAGAATGCGGTGGTGTTTGACGGTGCGCGGATCGTCAGCCCCGGTGGCCTGCGCCATGCGGATGAACCGGTCCGTCACAAGATGCTGGATGCCATGGGCGATCTGGCGCTGGCCGGTGCGCCGGTTCTGGGCCGCTACACCGGCTTGCGGGCAGGTCATGCGATGACCAACCGCCTGCTGCGTGCCCTGTTTGCCGACCCAGAGGCCTGGGCGATGGTCGAGTGTGGGCCTGGCATGGGCACAAAACTGCCGGGCGTGGGTGTGATCCGTAGCGATATTCCTGCAACTGTTTGACGGCCAATCGGCAGCAAAGGCATTTTGCGCCTGCGTTTTTTCTGTGCTAGGGAAGGCGAAAGGCAGACCGCGCGAACGCGCGCAGGTCAGGCAGGACAAAGGGTTAGTCAGGAAATGCCATTGGGACAGTCAGGCGCGCAAGCTTTGATGGTGGCGTTTCTGCTTGGGCTGTCGGCCTGTGGGACAGGGCCACAAGAGGCCCCGCTTGAAACCTTTTCAGCCGAGGAAATCTTTCGCAAGGGCGAGCTCGAGCTTGAGACCGGCGGTCGTGGCAATCAGGCCATCCGTTATTTTCAAGAGGTCGAGCGCCTGTATCCCTATACCCAGTTCGCCAAGCGCGCGCTGATCATGCAGGCCTTTGCACTGCATCAGGCCCAGGAATACGAACAGGCCCGCGCCGCGGCACAGCGTTTCCTTGATTTCTATCCGGGCGATGAGGATGCGGCCTATGCGCAGTATCTGATGGCGCTGTCCTATTATGACCAGATCGACGAAGTGGGCCGCGATCAGGGCCTGACCTTTCAGGCGCTGCAGGCCCTGCGCGAGGTGATCGAACGGTACCCGGAAAGCGAATACGCCGACAGCGCGATCCTGAAATTCGATCTGGCCTTTGACCATCTGGCCGGCAAAGAGATGGAGATCGGGCGCTACTACCTCAAGCGCGGCAATTATACGGCGGCGATCAACCGCTTCCGCGTGGTGGTACAGGATTTCCAGACAACAACGCACACGGCCGAGGCGCTGCACCGGTTGGTCGAGGCTTATCTCGCGCTTGGCCTGACGGATGAAGCGCAGACGGCCGGGGCCATTCTGGGCTATAACTATCAATCGAGCCCCTTTTATGATGACAGCTATCGCTTGCTGACGGGTCAGGGCCTGAGCCTGGAGGCGCGGGGTGACAGCTGGCTGGCCAAGGTCTATCGGCAGGTCATCAAGGGCGAGTTCCTGTAGCGAAAGCGGGGCATGGGCATGCTGCGCGCGCTGGAAATCCGGGATGTGCTGATCATTGACAGGCTGGACCTTGCGTTTCAGCCGGGTCTGAACGTTCTGACAGGTGAAACCGGGGCCGGGAAATCCATTCTGCTTGACGCGCTTGGCTTTGTGCTGGGTTGGCGGGGGCGGGCGGAACTGGTGCGCGCCGGGGCGGCACAGGGTGAGGTGACGGCCGTGTTTGACCTTCCGCCCGGCCATGCGGCGCTGGCGGTGCTGACCGAGGCGGGGATCGACGCCGAAGGTGAGGTGATCCTGCGGCGGGTGAATGCGGCGGACGGGCGCAAGACGGCCTGGGTCAATGACCGGCGGGTTTCAGGCGATGTCCTGCGCGATCTGTCAGAAACGCTGGTGGAACTGCATGGGCAGCATGATGACCGGGGGCTGTTGAACCCGCGGGGGCACCGGGCGCTGCTGGATGATTTCGCCGGGCTTGATCTTGGCCTGCTGAGGGCGGCTTGGCGGGCGTGGTCACAGGCGCAAGGGGCCATGGCCGCCGCAGAAGCGGCTTTGGCAAATGCGCGAACGGAAGAAGATTACCTGCGCCACGCGGTGGCCGAGCTTGACAAGCTGATGCCGGAACCGGGCGAGGAAGCAAGCCTCGATGCCCGCCGCAGGATGATGCAGGGGGCCGAGCGTATCCGCGCCGATATCGCCCGCGCGCATCAGGCGATTGGCGAAGAGGGGGCAGAGGCCGCGCTGCGCGATGCTGTGCGCTGGCTTGAAGGGGCGGCGGACAAGGCAGAAGGGCGGCTGGAAGGGGCTTTGGCGGCCTTGAACCGGGCGCTGATGGAACTTTCCGATGCGCAGGCGGGGGTGGAAGACACGCTTCATGCCTTGGATTTCAACCCGGCGGATCTGGAAGCGGTGGAAGAACGCCTGTTCGCCATCCGCGCCCTGGCCCGCAAGCACGGCGTGCTGGCCGATGATCTGGGTGGTTTCGCCGATAACCTGCGGGCGCGGTTGGCGGCGGTGGATGGTGGCGCGGCGGGAATCGCCAGGTTGCAAAGTGCCGTCAAAGCGGCAGAGGCGGCTTACCAGCACGAGGCTGGGGCGATCTCAAAGGCGCGGCGGGCCGCCGCAAAGCGCCTTGATGCGGCGATGGCCGCGGAACTGGGGCCGCTGAAAATGGAACGCGCGGTGTTCGCGACGGTGATCGAAGGGGCAGAGGCCGGGCCGGATGGCGGGGATGCCGTCACCTTCACCGTGGCCACCAACCCCGGCGCACCTGCGGGGGCGTTGAACAAGATCGCCTCGGGGGGAGAGCTGTCACGCTTCCTGCTGGCGCTCAAGGTCTGCCTGACCAAGGATGCGCCCGGCCTGACCCTGATCTTTGACGAGATCGACCGGGGCGTCGGCGGGGCCACAGCCGATGCCGTGGGCCGCCGGTTGCAGGCGCTTGCCGCGGGCGCGCAGGTGTTGGTCGTGACCCATTCGCCGCAGGTGGCGGCGCGTGGCGGGCATCACTGGCGGGTCGAAAAGCGGGTGGCAAAGGGGGCGACGCTGTCAACCGTTGTGCCATTGGCGGCGGATGCGCGTGTGGAAGAAATTGCGCGGATGCTGGCAGGCGATACCGTGACAGATGCCGCACGGGATGCGGCCAAGGCGCTGCTGGCAGGCTAAGCCATGCCTTGCACGCATGGCGGCTTTTGCAGTTCCGGCGCTACAATGCTGCGGCGCAGCGCTTATCTTTCTTGGACGTCGCAAGAAGGAAAAAGACCATGTTCGCCCGCTTTGTCGCGTTTCTGCGCAGCTTTCAGATGCACCCCATCCGCGAAGTGCAGCTTGCCTACCTGAACGGCGCTGCCAACCGCGTTGATCTGGAGAACCGTCAGCGGCAGGTGGAACGCGGCCTGTTCGGCCATTTTGACGGCTGATCACAGCGCCGCCAAGGCACCCGTCAGATCACCATAGCCGGTATAACGCCGCTCATAGGCCAGACCAAGGCGCGCTGCACATTCCTGCGCCTTGGCATCAAGCGCCGGATCATTGGTCTGCGCCTGATAGACCAGCTTGGTGTAATGCTGGAAATACATGTCCCGCAGTTCCGGGTGGCGATCAAGGCCCATGGGCCGCCAGACAAAGGCATCAAACTGTCGCACCAGAAAATCAGTCAGGTAAAAGGCTGTGAACTCGGTCTCGGCGCGTTCGGCAAAGACGGCGTTCCCTTCAAAAAACGAATAGCAATGCGGGCCTGATACCATCTCGACCCCAAGTTCCTTGCACTTTTCGAACAAGAGCCCACCAGTGCCGCAATCTGCATAAACCACAAAGATCCCCGCATAAGCGGCGCGGTGTTCGTGCACTGCGGCCTCAACCGCTGGGATGATCTTTTCAGGGTAAAGGTGCAGTTTGGCCGGCAGGCATTGCAGATCAAGGTGATCCCAGCCGTTTGCCGTCTTCAGTGCCAGAATCTCATGTGCCAGGGCCCCACAGGCGATCAGCAGAACACGTCCGGCATGGCTGGCAGGCAGACCTTCATCGGTCAGCCGGTCATCATCAAGTGTCAGCGCCATTGCCTTGCGCCAAGCAGCAGCGTCCCTGCAAGCGCGGCAAAGCCCAAGGCGACAAAGGGCAACCCGGCCCAGGTGACCAGTGCGATTGTCGCGCCAGCCGACAGCACAACCAGCGCCAGCATGATCAGGAAATACGGCAGGGGCATGATGCGATTCTTTCCTCCGGTGCCCGTAACATGGGGCAGACCGGCCCGGTTTCCAACCCCAGGCGGCGGTTTCTGCCGCGCCGTCTTGCACTTTGCCGCTGCGGTCTAGCGCCCGAATGCGTTCAGCATGATGACCGAGGCCGCAATGTCGGCCGAAGTTTCACCAACCAACCGGCGCAGCGCGGGTCTTGCGCCCGGCCAGGTATGCCCGCCGCCGCCGATGATGAATTG
>JALOSO010000200.1 GCA_025458385.1 Paracoccaceae bacterium
TCGTCATCCGTCAGGATCATGCCGCCACGGGGGCCGCGCAGGGTTTTGTGCGTGGTCGTGGTGGCGACATGGGCATGCGGGAAGGGGCTGGGATAGAGGCCAGCGGCCACGAGGCCGGCAAAGTGGGCCATGTCCACCAGCAGATAGGCGCCGACGGAATCGGCAATGGCGCGCATCTTGGCAAAGTCGATCTGGCGGGGAATGGCGCTGCCGCCGGCGATGATCATCTTCGGCTTATGCGTGGTCGCCAACTCCTGCACCTGATCGTAATCAAGGCGCAGGTCCTGCTTGCGCACGCCGTATTGCACGGCCTTGAACCATTTGCCGGACTGGTTGGGGGCAGCGCCGTGCGTCAGGTGGCCACCGGCATCAAGCGACATGCCAAGGATGGTATCGCCGGGCTGGATCAGTGCCTGAAACACGCCCTGATTGGCCTGAGAGCCGGAATTGGGCTGCACGTTGGCATAGGCGCAGCCGAACAGCTTTGTGGCACGCTCAATGGCAAGGTTTTCGGCCACGTCCACATACTGGCAGCCGCCGTAATACCGCTTGCCGGGGTAACCTTCGGCATATTTGTTGGTCATCACCGAGCCCTGCGCCTCCATCACGGCGCGGGAGACGATGTTTTCGGATGCGATCAGTTCGATCTCGTCGCGTTGGCGGCCCAGTTCCTGCGTCATGGCGCCGAACAGTTCGGCATCACGCGACGCAAGGGTTTCAGTGAAAAAGCCGTTGTCACGATGCGGGGCGTTCATGGGCGTTCTCCAGCGGGCCAAAGGGATGCGACCATGTAGAAGAAGCGCGCGCGACTGAAAAGGCAAGAAAGCGACGTCTTCGCTGGGCAAGGCGAAATTTTGTGACCTATGGGAAACCTGTGGGCGGCAAATCACCTTGATGTTGCACGGATGCGGCGACAAGGTGCCGGGAACCGAGGGGGGCTGTCATGGCGCGGCGGATACATTTTGCAGCAAGCACGGCACCTGCGGCGGTTGAGGCCTTTGCACATCTGGCAGCCGCCCATGGGCAGGTTCCGGTGGCGCAGGCCGATGTTGTCGTGGCGCTTGGCGGTGATGGCTTCATGTTGCACACGCTGCATCAGGTGCAACCCTTCGGGCTGCCGGTCTATGGCATGAACTGCGGCACCATCGGCTTTCTGATGAACACCTTTTTCGCCGAAGGGCTGGCGGAACGGCTGGACGAGGCGGAAGAGGCGGTGATCAACCCGCTGGCGATGCGGGCGGTCACGGCGGATGGCGGGGTGGTGGAGGCTTTGGCGATCAACGAGGTGTCCTTGCTGCGGGCGGGGGCGCAGGCGGCGAAACTGCGTATCAGCGTGGATGGCAAGATCCGCATGGAGGAGCTGGTCTGCGACGGGGCACTGGTCGCAACCCCTGCAGGATCGACGGCCTACAACTATTCGGCACATGGGCCGATCCTGCCGATCGGGGCGGATGTGCTGACGCTGACAGCAATGGCGGCCTTCCGGCCACGGCGGTGGCGCGGGGCGTTGCTGCCAGCGCGTGCAGTGGTGCGGATTGATGTGCTGGAGCCGGAAAAGCGGCCTGTGCGCGCAGATAGCGACAGCAGGTCGGTGCCATCTGTGCTGTCGGTCGAGGTGCGGTCAGAGCCGGGGGTGCGCCACCGCATCCTGTTCGATCCGGGGCATGGGCTGGAAGAGCGGCTTTTGAACGAACAATTTGCCTGAAGGAACGGGACAGCCATGCCAATCTGGCGCGTCTTTTGTGCCCGGCCATGGGCCTCAACCGCCGGTCTTTTCCCAGGCTTCGATCTTGCGGTAAAGCGTTGAGGGCGCGATATCCAGCGTGCGTGCCGCGCGCGAAACAGAGCCGTCATGTTGCGCCAGCGTTGCCTCGATCACCAGGCGTTCGATCTCGGCCAGGGGTTTGCCGATCAGCCCGCCAAGTGACGGCACATCTGGCAGGGGCGGAACCACAGGCCGGGGCGGGGCCACTTCACCGGGTGCCAGCATTGCCGCCTCGACCAGACCTTCGGGCAGCATGTCAAGCCTGACCAGCCCCCCGTGGTTCAGCACGACCACATTGCGCAGCACGTTCAGCAATTGCCGGATATTGCCGGGCCAGTGATACCGGCGGAACAAGGCCTGCACAGCCGCGTCAAGCCCCGTGAAATCGCGGCCTTCCTCGGCCCCGAAGCGCGCAAGGGCGGCCTCGGCGATCTCGATCACATCCTCGCCCCTGTCACGCAAGGGCGGCATATGGACCGGCACGACGAACAGCCGGTAGTACAGGTCTTCCCGGAATTGCCCGCGCCGCACAGCCTCGAGCGGATCAAGGTTGGTGGCGCAGACAATCCGCACATTCACCTTGCGCGGACGCGTGGCGCCGACCGGCTGCACGGTCGAGGTTTGCAGAAAGCGCAGCAGTTTGGTCTGCAAGGGCAGGGCCATTTCGCAGACTTCGTCCAGAAACAGCGTGCCGCCATCGGCCGCTGCCGCCGCCCCCGGCTTGTCCGAAATCGCACCGGTGAAGCTGCCCTTCATATGGCCAAAGACCTCTGACTCCAGCAGGTCTTCGGGGATCGCCCCGCAGTTCAGCGCGATGAACGGGCCGGTTGACCGTGGCGAATGGCCATGCACCGCCAGCGCGGCCAGTTCCTTGCCTGTTCCGCTTTCGCCGGTGATAAAGACCGTGGCCATCGATCCTGCAACCGACACGATCTTTTCCTGCAGCCGCGCCATCACCGGGGATGAGCCGACGAACATCTGCACGGCGGCATCGGTCGGGGCGGCAACCGCCTGCGCCGCCTGTGTGCCGCCAGCCGCAGCGGCAGCGCGGGGTGCGGGCAGGCTGGCAGGGCGCCCGGCATTGCCAACCGCGGCAATCAGCCGTGCATCATCAATCGGCTTGACCAGAAAATCATGTGCGCCATTGCGCATTGCGGCTACGGCGCGGTTGATCGTGCCATGCGCCGTCAACACCACGATGGCAACCTGCGGATTTTCGGCGCGCATTTCGGCCATCACGTCCAGCCCGTCCTGATCGGGCAATTGCAGGTCCAGCAGCACGACATGTGGCCGCTGCGCCCGAAAGGCCGCCAGTGCCGCCGCTGCTGTGGCGGCCCCTCTGACAGCAAATCCCGCGCGTGTCAGCACGGCCGTGTAGATCATCAGCAGGGATGACGTATCCTCAACCAGCAGCACATCCCGTGGCAGCCCCTTGCCCGATGACGCGGCCCCGGCCTGCTTCATGCATGTGCGCGGGCAGACCGCTCCTGGCTGACAAAGGTGATCAGCCGATCCAGCCCCTCGCTCAGCGCAGGCATGACCTCAATCACCACAGCAACATTTGTGGCCACTGCCGCCGTGTGGAGCGTTTCGGCATGCGCCTGCAGCGTCGTGGCGCCGACCGCCCCGGCCACGGCCACCAGCGTGTGACATTCCGCCCGCATCATTGCCCAGTCAAGCCGACCCGCCCCTGCCTGCAGATTCGTACTGATCACCTGCAGGTCGGCCTTGACCTGATCCAGCAACTCGATCGCCGTCGAAGGCCCGGCCAATACCATCAGCCGTTCAAAGATCTGCAGATCAACCGTCCGGTCAAGCGGTGCCGTCATTTGGCCTTGCCCGGCCCCCAGTTGCCGCAGCATCTGACAGCGTGACAGTGCCTCGGCCACCAGATCCTGCACCGCGCATTCGGCCGAAAGCCTGCCGATCTGGCCCAGCATGTCCTGCAGGGCAGCGATATGCGCCTCGACCATGACCCTGGCCTGGCGCGCTTCTTGAACAAGGGGCGAATTCGACATGCGGGGCACCTGCGCTTGGACAAGTGATAGCGCCCCGCAGGTTCCCCTGTCCAGTCCGGCAACCCGACATCAGCCGGGCTTGCGGGCCAGACCGATGTCGCGCAGGGCCAGCGTGATCTCTTCAAGGATCGCCGGATCGTCGATGGTCGCCGGCATCTTCCAGGGCTCGCTGTCGGCAATCTTGGCCATCGTTGCCCGCAGAATCTTGCCTGACCGCGTTTTCGGCAGCCGGTCCACCACACAGGCCCGTTTGAAATCGGCCACTGGCCCGATCCGTTCCCGCATCAGGGCCACACATTCTTTCACCACGTCGGCCGGATTGCGCGCCGATCCCTTGTTCAGACACAGAAAGCCCAAAGGCGATTGCCCCTTAAGGTCGTCTGCCACACCGATGACCGCGCATTCGGCGACATCCGGGTGGCTGGCCAGAACCTCTTCCATCGCGCCGGTTGACAGGCGGTGACCGGCGACGTTGATCACGTCATCCGTGCGGGCCATGATGTACAGATAGCCATCGGCATCGACATAGCCCGCATCGCCGGTTTCATAATACCCCGGGAAATGCGCCAGATAGCTTTTGTGAAACCGCGCATCCGCCTGCCACAGCGTCGGCAGACAGCCCGGCGGCAAGGGCAGGCGCAGCGCAATCGCCCCCAGGGTGCCGGCGCTGACCGGATGGCCGGCCTCGTCCAGCACCTGCACGTCAAAGCCCGGCATCGGCACCGCCGGGCTGCCGATCTTGACAGGCAGGGCCCCCAGACCAAGGGGGTTTGCGGCAATCGCATAACCGGTTTCAGTCTGCCACCAATGGTCGATCACCGGCTTGCCGACATGGCGTTGCGCCCAATGGATCGTGTCGGGGTCGGCCCGCTCGCCCGCCAGAAACACGGTCTGCAGCGCCGCAAGGTCAAACTTGCCGGGCAACTGGCCTTCGGGGTCTTCGCGTTTGATCGCGCGCAGGGCGGTCGGCGCCGTGAAGAAGGTGTGCACCTTGTGTTCGGCCATCACCCGCCAGAAGGCCGCGGCATCGGGCGTGCCCACGGGTTTGCCTTCGTAGATCAGCGTGGTGCAGCCGGTGATCAGCGGCGCATAGCAGATGTAGCTGTGCCCGACGACCCAGCCCACATCCGAGGCTGCCCAGAACACGGCGCCCGGCGGGCAGGCATAGACCACATCCATCGTCCAGCGCATGGCCACCAGATGCCCGCCTGTGGGGCGGACCACGCCCTTTGGCGCGCCCGTCGTGCCCGATGTGTAAAGGATATAGGCCGGATGATCGCCGGCCACCGGCACACAGGGCGCGGGGTCCGCAGCGGCCTGAACGGCGTGCCAGTCGTGATCACGCGGGGCCTGCAACGGCACTTCCATCTGTGGGCGTTGCAGGATGATGCAATGGTCAGGCTTGTGTGCGGCCATGTCGATGGCTGCATCCAGCAGCGGCTTGTAGGGCACAAGGCGCGAGGGTTCGATGCCGCAACTGGCGGCAATCACCACCTTTGGCGTGCAATCATCAATCCGCACCGCCAGTTCGGCCGCGGCAAACCCGCCAAACACCACCGAATGGATCGCCCCGATCCGCGCGCAAGCCAGCATCGCGACCACGGCTTCGGGGACCATGGGCATATAGATCACCACCCGGTCACCCGTCTGCACCCCAAGCGCCTGCAGCGCCCCCGCCAGCCGCGCCGTATGGTCCTGCAACTGGCTATAGGTGACCTGCGTCTTGCTTTGCGTCACCGGGCTGTCATGCAGGATTGCAATCCGCCCGCCATGGCCGGCCGCCACGTGACGGTCGACCGCATTCCAGCAGGTGTTGACCAGACCATCGGCAAACCAGCAATTGCTGGCCGGATCATGCCCTGTGGCGGGTGCGCGCACCCAGTCGATCGCCGTTGATGCGTTCAGCCAGTAACCCGCAGGGTCGGCCTGCCATGCGGCATAGGTTGCGGCATAGGTCATTGCGGTATCATCCCCCCCTGCATCCGACACGCGCAGGGCGGCATGACCACATTCCTGCTGGCCAACAGTCTTGCGACCTTGCAGGCGCGAAGGCAAGCGGCGGCTGCACCGTTCAGATCGGCGGAT
>JALOSO010000201.1 GCA_025458385.1 Paracoccaceae bacterium
TACCGAAAAGCTGGAAATCGCCAGCCTGCTGGATGACATGGGCGTCGACATCATCGAGGCCGGCTTTCCCATCGCCTCGGACGGTGATTTCGAGGCGGTGACGGGCATTGCCAAACTTGCGCGCAACGCGCAGGTCTGCGGGCTGGCGCGCGCAAACTTCAAGGATATCGACCGCTGCTGGGAGGCCGTGCGCCACGCGGTGCGGCCACGGATCCACACCTTCATCGGCACATCGCCCTTGCACCGGGCGATCCCCAATCTGGATATGGACCAGATGGCCGAACGCATCCATGACACGGTCACGCACGCGCGCAACCTGTGCGACAATGTGCAATGGTCACCGATGGATGCGACGCGGACCGAGCATGATTACCTTTGCCGCGTGGTGGAGATTGCGATCAAGGCGGGGGCGACCACGATCAACATCCCGGATACGGTGGGCTACACGGCCCCGCGTGAACCCCGCGTGAAAGTGCGGCGCTGATCCGGATGCTGTTGGAGCGCGTGCCGGGGGCGGATGAGATTATCTTCGCGACGCATTGCCATAATGATCTGGGGATGGCGACGGCGAACGCCTTGGCCGCCGTGGAAGCAGGCGCGCGGCAGATCGAATGCACGATCAACGGGTTGGGGGAGCGTGCGGGCAATACGGCGCTGGAAGAAGTGGTGATGGCGATGAAGGTCAGGAATGACATCATGCCCTACCAGACGCGGATCGACACGACCAAGATCATGAACATCAGCCGGAAGGTGGCGACGGTTTCGGGCTTTGCGGTGCAGTTCAACAAGGCGATCGTGGGCAAGAACGCTTTTGCGCATGAAAGCGGCATCCATCAGGACGGCATGCTGAAGAACGCGGAAACGTTCGAGATCATGCGCCCGGCGGACATTGGCCTTGCAGGCACGTCCTTGCCATTGGGCAAGCATTCGGGCCGCGCGGCGCTGCGGGCGAAGTTGCGCGACCTGGGTTATGATCTGGCGGATAATCAGCTGGCGGATGTGTTCGTGCGGTTCAAGGCGCTCGCCGACCGCAAGAAAGAGGTTTACGACGACGATCTGGTGGCGCTGCTGCAGGATCAGGGCACGCATGAGGCGCATGATTATCTGCAGGTCAAAAGGCTGCGGGTGGTCTGTGGCACGGATGGCCCGCAAGAGGCAGAGCTGACACTGGCGATTGACGGGGTGGATCACAGCATTGACGCCACGGGTGATGGTCCGGTGGACGCGGCGTTCAACGCGGTCAAGATGCTGGTGCCGCACAAGGCGCGGTTGCAGCTGTATCAGGTAAGTGCGGTGACAGAAGGCACGGATGCGCAGGCCACGGTCACGGTGCGGGTCGAGGAAGACGGGCGTATTGCGACGGGGCAATCGGCGGATACGGATACAGTGGTGGCAAGTGTGAAGGCCTATGTGAACTGCCTGAACCGGCTGATCCAGCGACGGCAGAAATCAGCCCCGGATGCAGACCGCAAGACAGTGACGTACCACGGCGAATAAAGGCGCTTCGCGGAGGATATTTGTACGACATTGAAAGGGCGGGCGGTCTTAGGCTGCCCGCCTTGTTCTTTGGGGGGTTTTGCGCAATAGTTCCGTCAAAATCACCGGCCAGCAAGGCCGGGGTCAGGGGGCGGTGATGATCGGGTATGTCAGGCGCAGGCTGCGGGCAGAGCTGGAATTGCCGCGCGATCAGCGGCGGTTCGGCACGGGCTGGATTGCGGGCACGGGGGGCCTTGCGGCGGCGGTGGCGGGGCTGGCTTTTGTGGTGTCGGCCAAGTTTCCGGGGCTGTTCCTGACGCCGGAACTGGCGGTGGTGACGCAAAGCGCATGGTTCCGCTTTGTCATCATGGGCCTGCTGGTGTTCGGCTTTGCCTGTGCCACGTTGTCGATGGTGCTGCGGCCGAACAAGACCTTGGGCCTTGTGACCGTGGCCATCGTGCTGGCGGCCAGCCTTCTGGGCGCGGTGCGGATGGACCCTGTGGGCACGCCGGGCGTGGGTATCTTCTTCGGCCTTGATTTCTTTATCCTCAACCTTGTGTTTCTGGGGTTCATCTTCATTCCGCTGGAACGGCTGGTGCCGCACCGGCCGGAACAGACGGTGTTCCGCACGGAATGGCGCGAGGATCTGTTCTATTACCTGATCAGTTCGATGATGGTGCAGGTGCTGTCTTACCTGACGCTGGCGCCTTCCGGGGCGATTCTGGCGCAGGCAGACCTTGCGGCGACGCGGAGTTTTCTGGGTGGGCTGCCGTTGGTGGTGCAGATCATCCTGATCATGCTGCTGACAGATTTCGTGCAATACTGGCTGCACCGGGCGTTTCACCGGGTGCCGGCCCTGTGGCGGTTCCATGCGGTGCATCATTCGGCGCAGACGATGGACTGGATCGCGGGGGCGCGGATGCATTTCCTGGAGGTGATCGTGCTGCGCGCGGTGACGGCGACGCCGATGTTCGTGCTGGGTTTCACGGAGGTGGCGCTGCAGGCCTATATCCTGATCGTCTATGTCTATTCGTCGATCCTGCATGCGAATATCCGGGTAGAGCCGAAATGGATCACGCCATTCCTTGCGACGCCGCGCTTTCACCACTGGCACCATGGGATCGAGAAAGAAGCGATCGACGTGAATTTCGCGATTCACTTTCCGATCTATGACCGGCTGTTCGGCACGCATCATATGCCGGAGGATGAATGGCCTTCAGGCTATGGGATTGGCGGGCATCCGGTGCCAAAGGGCTATTGGCAGCAGTTCCTGTATCCGTTCCGGCGGGGGTAAAGGGGGCGCTCTTCCCTTCCCTTGCGGTCGGTCATCGCTTGATTCAGCGAAGCGTGACCGAACGGGAACGATGAGCGGCGCGTCAGGCACCCTTCATTTCCATCAACGTATTTGCGCCATCAACCACGAGCATGGCCCCGTTGACGTAAGACGCCTCGGCGCTGGCCAGAAACAGCGCGCAGGCGGCAACCTCATCGGGTGTGCCGGGGCGTCTGGCTGGGCTGGCGTGGCCTGCCTTTATCTCTTTCGGGGACGAAGACTCTGTGGCGATCCAGCCGGGCAGGACGGCGTTACAGGTGATGCCGTGTTGGGCATGTTCCAAGGCGGTGGCGCGGGTGAGGCCGGTCATGGCGGCCTTGGCGGTGGCGTAACCGGCGGATCCGTCAATGGTGACGATGGGGCCGGTGACAGAGGCCATGTTGACGATCCGCCCGTAACCTGCGGCCTGCATGGCCGGCAGGGCAGCACGGATGCAGTGAAAGGCGGTGGTGACGTTCAGGGCAAGGTGATGCTGCCAGATGGCATCTGTCATGCCGCCGACCTGCGTGCGTTTGGCCGACTTGCCGGTCTGCACCATGCCGGCGTTGTTGATCAGGATTTCGGGGTGGCCAAGGGCGGCGGTCACCCCGGCAAACAGGCGGGCAACATCGGCGGGATCGGTGAGGTCGGCCTTGGTGGCAAAGACACCAAGCTCTTGCGCTCGGTCAAGGATGCGGTCGGTCGTTGCGGTGATGGCGACACGCGCCCCAGCAGCGACCAGGGCGCGGGCGATGGCAAAGCCGATGCCACCGGCACTGCCGCAGCCCGTGACAAGGGCGATCCGCCCAGAAACCCCTGCCATCAAGCCACCCTGTCCCGTGTGATGCCTGCGCGCAGTCTAGGGCGGCCCGCCCTGCGTACCAACGAAAATGTGCAAGCGGATGGTCGCGCGGCGTGGGCCTGGACGTGGCGGGCGCAATCCTGCAGCGATCCGCCATCGGCTGCGCTGGCCCCTTTCGCTTGGCTTGCGGGGTTCCTATAAGGCATGGCCTGCCTCACCCCTGAGTCGCGGGCGCTTTGTATATTGCCCATCAAGGACTGCCGCCTCATGTCTATCCTCTCTGGCCTCTTTTCTTCCGACATGGCCATCGACCTTGGCACTGCCAACACGCTTGTCTACGTGCGCGGCAAGGGCATTGTGCTGAACGAACCTTCGGTCGTGGCCTATCACGTCAAGGACGGCAAGAAGCAGGTGCTGGCGGTGGGTGAGGATGCCAAGCTGATGCTGGGCCGCACCCCCGGCACGATCGAAGCGATCCGGCCGATGCGCGATGGTGTCATCGCGGATTTCGACAGCGCGGAAGAGATGATCAAGCACTTCATCCGCAAGGTGCACAAGCGCACGACGTTTTCCAAACCGAAGATCATTGTCTGCGTGCCCTATGGGGCAACGCCGGTGGAAAAGCGGGCGATCCGGCAATCGGTCCTGTCGGCAGGCGCGCGGCGGGCGGGGCTGATTGCGGAACCGATTGCGGCGGCCATCGGGGCGGGCATGCCGATCACGGACCCGACGGGCAACATGGTGGTGGATATCGGGGGGGGCACGACAGAGGTGGCGGTATTGTCCCTGGGTGACATCGTCTATGCGCGGTCGGTGCGGGTGGGCGGCGACCGGATGGATGAGGCGATCATCAACTATCTGCGGCGGCACCAGAACCTGCTGATCGGCGAAAGCACGGCAGAGCGGATCAAGACCAGCATCGGCACGGCACGGATGCCGGATGACGGGCGCGGTTCAAGCATGACGATCCGGGGGCGAGACCTGTTGAACGGGGTGCCGAAGGAAACCGAAATCAATCAGGCGCAGGTGGCCGAGGCGCTGGCGGAACCCGTACAGCAGATTTGCGATGCGGTGATGCAGGCGCTGGAGGCGACGCCGCCGGATCTTGGATCTTGCGGCCGATATCGTGGACCGCGGCGTGATGCTGACCGGGGGCGGGGCCCTGCTGGGCGATCTGGACCTTAGCCTGCGCGAGCAGACGGGGCTTTCGATCAGCGTGGCGAATGAAAGCCTGAACTGCGTGGCGCTTGGCACGGGCAAGGCGCTGGAATACGAAAAGCAACTGCGGCACGTGATCGACTACGACAGCTGAGGCGGGAAAGACGTGATGGCAACCCAGCATGGTCTTGTCCTGGCTGAAATGGCCCCTGACACATGGGCCAGCGTCTGCCTGCCACCTGGCCAGATGGATGCCGGTTCGATCCGCACCGCCGATGAACGGCCTGCGGCGGTGTTGATCAAGGCGTTTGGGCACATCATGTGGTCTGCTGCGGGCAAGGACAGCCTGCCGTTTGCCGGCCACACGCGCTGACGGAACCGCCCATGGCCAAGACACGCACAGACCCCGAAGAATTCTCGCGCCCGCTGCGACGCGTGCTGATCGGTCTTCTGGTGCTGCTGCTGCTTGCCATCTTTCTGCTTTGGCGCATTGACAGCCCGCGGGTCGAACGGTTCCGCAGTGCGCTTGTTGACCGGGTTGTGCCGTCGTTCGACTGGGCCATGGCCCCGGTGACCAAAGTTGCCGACATGATCGACAGCTTTCAAAGCTATGCCCGGATCTATGAACAAAATCAGGAACTGCGCCGCGAATTGCAACAGGTGCGCGCGTGGCGCGAGGCCGCCCTGCGGCTGGAGCAGGAAAACGCCCGGCTGCTGGACCTGAATCAGGTGCGGCTTGACCCGCGGCTGACCCATGTCACGGGCGTGGTGATGGCCGACAGCGGCAGCCCGTTCCGGCAATCGGTGCTGATCAACGTGGGCAACCGCGATGGTATCATCGATGGTTGGGCGGCGATGGATGGCATCGGGCTGGTCGGGCGGATTGCGGGCGTCGGGCAGCGGACGGCGCGGGTGATCCTGCTGACCGATACCAGCAGCCGTATTCCGGTGACCGTGCAACCTTCGGGGCAAAAGGCGCTGTTGTCGGGGGATAACTCCGGCCTGCCCGTGCTGGAATTTCTGGATGATGTCGATGAAGTGCGCCCCGGTGACCGCGTTGTGACGTCCGGTGATGGGGCCGTCTTTCCCGCGGACCTGCTGGTGGGCGAAGTTGTCCTTGCCACTGACCGGCGCCTGCGGGTGCGTCTGTCGGCCGATTACGGCCGGCTGGAATTCCTGCGCGTGTTGCGCAGCCATGCCATCGAACCCATCACCGATGCCGGCGCACTGGTGGCCCCGCCGGTCGTTTTTGCCTTGCCCGATCCCGTGCTTGGCGTCCCAGAACAGGTGCCTGCGGCCGAGGGCGCTGCCACTGAAACCCCTGCCCTTGCCCCGGGCGCCGCCGAAACCCCGACGGACTGACGGGCATGTGGGAAAGGCTGCGCGCCTCGGTCTGGTATTATCGCGGGCTGTTCGTGGCCCTGGCGCTGGTGTTGCTGTTCTTTCGCCTGCTGCCCCTTGGTGCGCCATCCGATAACTGGCCCTGGTCCACGGTGCCGAACCAGATTCTGGGCCTGTTCGGACTTGAACCCCGTTTCTGGCCGGGCCCGGACCTTTTGATGGTTCTGACCATCGCCTGGGTCATGCGGCGGCCAGATTATTTGCCTGCCGCGCTGATTGCGGTGGTCTTTCTGATCGAGGACATGATCCTGATGCGCCCGCCCGGCCTGTGGGCGGCATTGATGCTGCTCGCGACCGAATTCCTGCGGTCGCGCGCGGCACTGACGCGCGAGTTGAGCTTTGGGGTCGAATGGCTGCTGGCGGCGGGGTTGATGCTGGCGATGATGCTGATCTACCGGCTGGTCTTTCTGGTCGCGCTGATGCCGCAGCCGGGCTTTGCTTTTGCGCTGCTGCAGACAATCTGGTCAAGCCTGTGTTACCCTGCAGTCGTTCTCTTGTTTTCGCTGGTGCTGGATATCAGAAAGCCTGCAACCGGCGAAGTTGACAACTACGGGAGGCGCCTGTGAGGCGGCCAGAATGAGACGAACAGCACGCGACAGCGAAGACAGCGCCCGCACCATCACCCGGCGTGGGCTGTTTCTGGGTGCGTCGATGGCCGCGTTCATGGCAGTTCTGGGCGGGCGCATGCGCTATATGCAGGTCGATCAGGCCGATGAATTCCGCCTGCTGGCCGAAGAAAACCGCGTCAACATCCGCCTGATTCCACCGGCGCGGGGGCTTATCCTGGATCGCAAGGGCCGGGTGATTGCGGGGAACGAACAGAACTACCGTGTGGTGATCACGCGCGAGGATGCGGGCGATGTGCCCGCGGTGCTGACGCGGCTGGCGCATGTGATCCCGCTTTTGCCGGATGAGATGGAAAAGGTGGCTGATGAGGCGGATCGTTCCAGCCCCTTTGTGCCGATCATCGTCAAGGACCGGCTGCCCTGGGAAGATTTCAGCCGCGTGGCCCTGAATGCGCCTTCGCTGCCGGGGGTACAGCCCGAGGTGGGCCTGTCGCGCATCTATCCGCTGATGGGGGATTTTTCGCATGTGGTGGGCTATGTCGGCCCGGTCAGTGAACGGGATCTGGAAGGGATCGAGAACCCCGACCCGATCCTGCGGATCCCCAAGTTCCAGATTGGCAAGATTGGCGTGGAACGCTGGCAGGAAGATGTGTTGCGGGGCACAGCGGGCACCAAGCGGATCGAGGTGAATGCCGTGGGCCGCGTCATGCGCGAGCTTGAGCGGATCGACGGCGATCCGGGCGCTGACCTGATGCTGACCATTGATGCGGATGTGCAGAATTTCGCACAGGCGCGGCTGGGCGATGAATCGGCGGCGGCGGTCGTGATGGATGTGAACACAGGCGATCTGTTGGCCATTGCATCATCACCGTCTTTCGATCCGAACCTTTTCGTGCGGGGTATTTCCCAGCGCGATTATTCGGCGCTGCTGGAAGATGACCATCGCCCGCTGGCCAACAAGACGGTGCAGGGTGTCTATCCGCCGGGGTCGACCTTCAAGATGGTGACGGCACTGGCCGCGCTTGAAGCCGGGGTGATCAACGCGCAGTCCGCAGTCTATTGTCCGGGCCATCTCGAATCCGGCGGGCGACGTTTCCACTGCTGGAAGGGCGGCGGGCATGGCAGCGTGGCACTTGAGGCAGCGCTGGCGGAAAGCTGCGATGTGTATTTCTATGAAATCGCGCAGAAGGTGGGCATCGACAAGATCGCCGAGATGGGCAAGCGCCTGGGCCTGGGCATCAGGCATGACCTGCCGATGTCGGCGATTGCCGAAGGCATCATGCCGAACAAGGACTGGAAACAGGCAAGTTATCAGCAGGACTGGCGGATTGGCGACACGATCAACGCAAGTATCGGGCAAGGCTATGTGCTGACCTCGCCCTTGCAGCTGGCGGTGATGACGGCGCGGTTGGCAACTGGGCGGGCGGTCAACCCGCGCCTCGTGCGGGCGGTGGATGGAGAGTTGCAGGCGGTGCCGGATGCGCCGACACTGGGGTTGGACCCCGCCTATCTGGCCGCTGTGCAAAAGGGCATGTTCGAGGTGACAATGGGCACGCGTGGCACGGCCAAGTCATCGCGCATCGTGGATGAGGCGATGCTGATGGCGGGCAAGACCGGGACAAGTCAGGTGCGCAACATCAGTGCGGCAGAACGGGCGCGGGGGGTGGTGTCGAACGACCAGCTGCCCTGGAACCGGCGGGATCATGCGCTGTTCGTGGGCTATGCGCCCTTTGCGGCGCCGAAATATGCGATCAGTGTGGTGGTCGAACATGGCGGTGGCGGGTCGCTCGCCGCAGCACCGATTGCGCGCGACATCATTCTGCGCGCCATGAGCGATGGGCTGCCGCCACTGGAAGCCTATCCCAAGGATCAACGCGGGCGGATGGAAACACTGCTGAACGCCTTGCCACTGCGTGACATCGGCGCGGCAGCAGCGCCAACGCGGGCCTAGGACGACAGGTCAAAAAGGGGGCTGGCCGCGCAATGAGTTTTCTTGAATACCGCGTCAAGACGGTGCCGACGGGCCTGTCCAAGGTGTTCCATGTGCATTGGGCCTTGCTGCTGGTGGTCATCGCTGTGGCCTCGGTGGGATTTCTGATGCTGTATTCGGTTGCCGGCGGCAGCCTCGATCCCTGGGCACGTGACCAGATGCAGCGCTTTGGCCTTGGCCTTGTGCTGATGTTCTTCGTGGCGTTCGTGCCGATCTGGTTTTGGCGCAATGTGGCGGGGGTGGCCTATCTGGTGTCCATCGCGCTGCTTTTGGTGGTGGAATTCTTCGGCGACATCGGCATGGGTGCACAGCGCTGGATCGATCTGGGCTTCATCCGGCTGCAGCCATCGGAAATGACCAAGTTCACTTTGGTGATGATGCTGGCCGCCTATTACGACTGGCTGGATGCCAAGCGCACCTCGCGGCCCTTGTGGGTGGCGATCCCGATCCTGATGATCATGATCCCGACGGCCCTGGTGCTGTTGCAGCCAAACCTTGGCACTGCGCTGATGCTTATGATGGTGGGGGCGGTCGTCTGCTTTCTGGCGGGTGTCAGCCTGTGGTACTTTGCGGCGGTGGGTGTGATGGCCGTGGGGGCGATTGCATCGGTCTTTACGTTGCGCGGCACACCATGGCAGTTCCTGCATGATTACCAGTACCGGCGTATCGACACATTCCTTGACCCGACGGCAGACCCGCTGGGCGCGGGCTACAACATCATTCAGGCCAAGATCGCGTTGGGGTCTGGCGGCTGGACGGGCAAAGGCTTTATGCAGGGCACGCAAAGCCGGCTGAATTTTCTGCCGGAAAAGCAGACCGACTTCATCTTTACGACCCTGGCCGAGGAATTCGGGTTCATCGGGGCATTTTCACTGCTGCTGCTTTACGGCCTGATCATCCTGTTCTGCGTCGTGTCGGCACTGCAGAACCGCGACCGGTTTTCCAGCCTGCTGATCCTTGGGGTGGCCGCGAATTTCTTTTTCTATCTGGCCGTGAACCTGTCGATGGTGATGGGCATGGCGCCGGTTGTAGGGGTTCCGTTACCGCTGCTGTCTTATGGCGGATCGGCCTTGCTGGTGATCATGGTGGCCTTCGGGCTGGTGCAATCGGCGCATATCCACAGGCCAAGATGATGGTGCAGGTTTATTTCGCAGCAGGGGCTGCACTGTGGGATGAATATCGCAATGCGCTAAGGCAGGCCTTCGCCGAAGCGGGTTTGGACGCAGACCTGCGGGATAGCTGCACGGATCCGGCGGCGGTGGATTACATCGTCTATGCCCCCAGCAGCCCGCTGCAGGATTTCACACCGTTCACAGGCTGCAAGGCGGTGCTTTCGTTGTGGGCAGGGGTCGAACGGATTGTCGGCAATCCGACGCTGACGCAACCCTTGTGCCGGATGGTCGACCCGGCCTTGACGGAAGGTATGGTGGAATGGGTGGTGGGGCATGTGCTGCGGCACCATCTGGGGATGGACCGGCACATCGTGAACCCGGGCCGCCTCTGGGACCAGACCTGTCCGCCTTTGGCGCGGGAAAGGCCGGTGACGGTGCTGGGCACCGGGGCGCTTGGCGGGGCCTGCGGAGCGGCGTTGCGGGCACTGAATTTTCCGGTGACATTGTGGGGGCGAACGGCACGGCAGGGGGCCCTGCATGGCGATGCGGGGTTGCAGGCGGCGCTTTCGGGCGCGCAGATCGTGGTCATCCTGCTGCCAAAGACGCCAGAGACAGAGAACCTGCTGAACGCGGAACGGTTGGCGCTGTTGCCGAA
>JALOSO010000202.1 GCA_025458385.1 Paracoccaceae bacterium
CAACCTGCGCGCAGCTCTGCCCGCCCATTATGCCGACATGGTCTATCGGATAAGCCATCGAGAATTTCAGATTGTCGGCCTGCCCGAAGGGATCGAGGACCGAACGTTTTCCGATCGACAACAGGCCGAAGAATTTCTGGTCAAGCATCTGCCTGTCATCGACAAGAAACTGAAACGCGGGCCACGCGCCTGTCTGTGCTGCACTCGCAACTTCATCAGCACCGGGCCAGGGCATCGCCTCTGCAACGATTGCCGCAATCCCTATTCTGAAAGGCTTGCCCTGTGACCCGTGCCATGTTTTTTATGTGTGCTGCTGCGATTTCAGCTTGCAGCAAGAACATCTCGCTTGCTCCATTGCCGTCGGACGGCTCGGGTCAGGCCGTCACTGCAGCAAGCCCAGCCAAACCCGACCCACAGCCTGGCCCTCCTGCCAAGCTCCAGCCCGGGCTGAACGTCTGGACAAATCCAGACGGCTCGCGCGGCGCTGTGTTTTATCGGGAGGTGGTGGATTGACGCCCTCATAAAAGAGATTGCCGATTTTTGGGCCGAGCGTGATGCGGATGGTCAAGTCCTGGACTTCGTGCGTCCCGATAGCCGACAGGCTCTGCAAAAGGAATAGCCGCAGCTTGTTAGGGTGAAAGATTACTAGCCGCGACTGTCTGACCATCCCTGCCGGTGGGGTTCACCGGCGCTCCCTGTCTGGCGACAGGAACTGCCCCGGCCTCGCGCCGGGGCATTTTTTTGCGCATTTTGGGGCACCAGAATGCCTGCTAAAAGCCCGCTTTTTCTAGCGTCCGACACGGACGCTGTCGGACTGTCGGACGCAAGGCCAAAAAAAAGGCCCCGATGGGGCCAGATTTTTTAATATTATCAAGTGCTTGAATGGTACCGACTCCCCGGCTCGAACGGGGGACCCCCAGATCCACAATCTTGGGTCAATTGTTTGTTTTCAACAGCTTGCCAACTCATGCCTTTTTATACTGCGCCATATATATCAATACCTTACGCGCCACAAACCACCCGAACTTCGGACGATTTTTTAGCCCGAATTCAACCCCGGCTCCGATGGGATTTGAACGGCAGGCCACTGCTTTATCACGCGCGCCCCATGCTGAAATGTCAGCGTGCAATCGGGTGGCAGCATGCCGCACCGCGCCGGCCACAGATCATCTGCTTCGGCAAAGCTGGAGAAGTGTTCATCGCGCACGATCGTATTGGCGACATCGCGCATCACGATCCGATGCGGCGCAAAGCCTTTAACCATAGGTGCCTCCGTTTGGGGGAACGGATACAGAACACAACACAGGTTTGAAAGGCAATTATCTTGGCTCATAAGCCCCGATCACACCTGCCGCCCAGCCATCCAGCCCGGCGCGCTTGCCTTCGCACTCGATCAGCGCGTCCCCAAGACGCCCAGCGATGACCTCCCAATCCTCTGCCCTCAGATGCCGCTCGGGCCGGTCGCAGGGCTGCGAGAACACCGCTTGCGGCGGCTCAATGTGCGGTGCCCCAGCGCCGTTCCAGCCGCCGCAGGCTGTCAGGGGCAGGCACACGGCGAACAGCGTCAGGATCGCGGCGGGCTTCATCTTCCAACTCCTGTGCGAGGGTTTGTTGCGCGATGCGGCGAGCCTCAAGCTCGGCCGCCGCCGCGCGGTTTGCGGCCGACACATCGGCCAGCCGGGTTTCCAGCGCCTCGATCTGCGCGATCGCATCCAGCTCGGCCGACTGCCGCCCGGTGCTATGCCCGTGCCACCAGATCCCGATGGCAACCGCAGCCCCGGCCAGATAAGGGGCAAGGCGCAGCCACGGGATCATGGGTATTGCTTCCACGGCAGTTGCCAGTGAGGCCCGTCCTTGAAGCTGCGCCAGTCGCCGCCCCACTCGATCGGCACACCCACATCGCGGGCGGCCTGCTTCATCGCCGGCGCCAGCTTATGATACAGCGGCCAGGCATACATTTCCTCGACCTCGACCTTTCCGTCATTGTCCATGTCCACGAGGGGGATCAAATCAAAGGCGCGCGACAACCCATCCTTCGGGTGCGGCAGGTGCCGGCTGCGCAGGGTCTTGGAAGCCCCTGCGGCAACAAGCTGGCGCTGGCGGGCCGGGGCGCGCAGCACTTCGGTCAAACGGAATTTGAACGGCGCGATTTGCGCAAACCGTTCCACCACCTTGCGCAGATCGGGGTGCATTTCGTTCAACAGCGGAACGCTGCGGGGGTCCATCTTGGTCACTTCCGATCCTCCTTGTCATCTGGCAGCACCCGGTCAATCAGACGGTCAGCGATGCGGTCGCTGCGCCCCGAAAATTCGTCACGTCAGCCACAGCCGCGCCCCCCAATATGTGATGATGATTGCCAGCGCGATTGCCCAGGCCCGGCCCTCGCGCTTCGCCTGATCAATGACGGCCCGCCTCATGCTGTGCTGGCGCCGGTTATCCATTGTCAGGTTCCTCCAGCTTTTTCGCCCGCGCCTCGACCACGGCTATGATGATCTTGGCAGCACTGATCCCGACCAGACCGGCGACATATCCCGCTGTGACCTTTGCATCTGCGGTTTCACCCATCGGCCCAAAGATCGCAGTCATCATCGCGTGCATCCACGGCCACAGGTAATGGGCGGCCACGGCCCCCGATGTGACCTGTATCGCCCCGTTGCGAACCGTCTTCTTCTCGCTGATCAACCAGCGCGTCAGACCGCCAGCGCCGCCGGCCACAAAGATCCGGCCCGCCTCGCCAGATACCCATGCAAGAACGATAGATCCCCAAAGCACCAGATTTTCGGTCAGACCGGGCGATTTATCTTCCATTATCGAAATCCGATCTGCGGCTCATTGTTGACGATCCTCGTGCTGTTTTGGGATGGGTTGACCCGAGCAATTCCGATCATGCTCGTCATATCGCCGGGCGAGGCTTTGCTCGTTCATTGCGTCAATATCGCGCTTCGACAGGATGCGGGGTCTTGGCGGATACATGAGGGCAATCAGTTCCGGCGACACCTTGGCGACGGTGGGATCGACGTAGCTTTCATCGATACCGGCCATGTCGCGCTTGTATTGTTTGACCGCCTTGCCTGTTTCCACCCTTGCGCGCCGTTGCTTTTGCAATTCAGCTACCTCTTGGCGCCGCGCGGATTTTTGTTGGGCTTTGGCCTCACGCCGTGCTTCCGCTCTGTCCATCAGATGTTCCCCGCGTTTAAGATCGGATACCAGCCTGCTATGCGGAAAATGGTGGTATCGGTTATGTCGGTGTGCTGCAAGGTAGCCTGCACCGCAACAGATCCGTTATCAAATGTGTAGATAAAGCGAATGTTGTCAAAGTTCACATTTGGGGCGATATGCACACCGGCGCGCGCGCGCGCTAGATTTCCCGGGACGCCATTGAGTGAGTAGTTTGTGAACGTATCAGCATTGAACGGCAGTCCAGTAATGCGCGCCTCTCCGGTGCTTGTGCCCTTGGAAGAAAGAGAAAGGGTCAATGCGATATAAACAAGCGGCCCCATTCGCTCGTAGCGAAGTTCGCGCGTTCCTGCATAGGCCACTCCTGCATTGCCATTTTCAAAGGTGAACGACGGAACAACAGACGAAGGCCAGTCGCCTTGAAGATTTGAAAACGACCTCCGCCCGGTGCCCGTATCGCTAATCGCTGTTGATCCGCTCCAAACATCGAGGAAAACACCATCGACTGTCAGGAAATCGACTTGGCCCGTGATTTGAAGCGCAATGCCGCTAAAGCTGACATGACCATTGAACAGCCAGCCGCCCTTAATGTGCACCACATTTGCCGATTGAAGTCGGATGCTTCGGTGCGAGTTCTGCATGATGCAGTTGTTGATGAACACCTTGGCATTTGGGTTGTTCACATCAAACAGTCGAGGCGCTTCTTCATCACCCCATCCGTTCATCAGCACGCCATCGAGTTGCAGCCGCATGTTGTTCGTGCCGCGCACGTTCACCACCGCAGTCTTGGAGTTGGCGATCACGCCACCTTGGAAAACAGCAGTCAGGTAGTTGTTGCCGCTGGCATCATCGCAGTCGATGCAATAGCTGACGTTCTGGCTTGGACGCCCGCCATCGAAATAGACGTTTGAGAAGTGGCTGGAATTGTAGTTCACCGATCCTGCATTATAGGCTGCGTTTCCAGTGAATTTGATGAGCGAGTTGCGGCCACCGTTGACATAGCCGTCCGAATACATAGACCCGTCGCCGCCTTCGAGGATCATCACGTTTTCGGTATTCCAGCACCCAGCGATATTAAAACCGCGATGACGAGACTGCCATTTCGCTTGATACGTCGCGCCCGCTTTCAAACCCGGCCGCACTCGCAAGCAGAAAGAATTTGGACGGGCAGGCGAAACAAAGTCAAAGTAGAACGGCGCATACAATTCGTAATCAGAGAAGTCCTCGTCTTGGCAGGCGATTTCCTCCATCTGGTTGTAATACTGCGAAATCCGAACCCCGCGCATCCGTGGCTGAGAGCAAAAGCGCCATGTCACGCCGGTGCCAGCCGTCGCGCCGGTTCCGCTGCGCGTGAATTGGATGCCGTCAAGGAAGTTTCCAAACCGGGTGTTTCCAGTTGCCACCCCCTCCGCAGGCCCAAATGACGGCCCGTCGCTGGTGGTGGAGAGGTTGACCATTATTGTTTGGCTGGGGCCAACACCACGAAATCCGGCGTTGTTCACGTCAACAGCGGGCCAAGTGTTGTGCCCGTAGCTGCCGTAGCCGAAATTCAGAACGCGGTCGGCCTGGGCAAACGACAAGACAGACGCATACCACGCCGCAAGCGCCGCGTCGTTTGTCGCGGATGACACCCCGGACGCAGACGTGCCGCCGCCATAATGCTCGATGCGCACAGGGTGCAGCGGGTGCGTGACAAGCCCCGTCAGCCCCGTCCATGTCGCACCTGGCGATCCAAGGAACGGCACCCCTCTGACCCAATAGGTGCGCCCCGCCACAGGCACACCGCCCGCAGCAACCCATGCCGCATATGCGGCGCGGGTGTCCCAAATGCCAACCGCCTCGGCGCGGTCGGCCGCTTCCGCCGCATCACTGGCCCACGCTTTTGCACTCTTGCTGGTCGGATCAAGAGGATTGGGGGGCGTTGGGTTTTCTGCCCAGGCCTCGGCCTGCTGGGCAAATTCTTGCGCCGCTTCTATGTCGTCTGCGGTCGGCCCGGGAACGAATGTGGCGCCATTCCAGATCAGCGTTGCACCCGAAGTCAAAGCCGCGATCGGCGGCACCGCCGCGCCTCCATTTAGGCGTAGAGTGCTTTGGGTGCGCGCGCGCAGATCTTGGACAGACCGCATGGTGCGGTCCAGCGCCGCCATCAAGCCGATTTCGCGGCCAGACTGTCCCTGCCAGCCCTGCTCTTGCACCGTATTGCGTTCAATGGTCAACCGCGCGCCAGCAAACGCTGTGGCAGCCGGCCCCGACAGCGTGACCGCTCCTGTGTTGGCGCTGCTGGACGGGCTAACAGTCCATTGGTCCGGCGTGGTCAGCGTCGTAATCACGCCGGCTAACTCGGCGCGGACAACCAACTCATCGACACCATAGGGCCACTCTACCGAATAGGGGCCGGTGCCAACGACGATGTGGGTAATAATTGGGATTGCAACGTCTGTAGTCACGGATTGCCTCCAAAAGCGGTCGGTGTGGATGCAAGCGGAATTGACAGACGGGCAGGTGCGGCGGGGTTAGGCAGCCCCTTGTGCCGTTAGGGTGGCAAGCAGATCATTCTCCGCCCCCTAAAACATTGCCAAAATCAGGAGCGCGCCATTGTGTATTGGTGCCACGCTGCGGAACAAAAGGTTGCGTGCCGTAATCCTTGGCCAGCCTTTTCAGGCGGCGG
>JALOSO010000016.1 GCA_025458385.1 Paracoccaceae bacterium
TTCACCCCCTTCAGAATCCGCTCCGCATCCGCCAGCCCACTTGGCGTGCCGCGCGGCAGGTCTACCTGCGTGCGGTCGCCGGTGATCACCATGCGCGACCCTTCGCCAAGGCGCGTCAGGAACATCTTCATCTGCATGGTTGTGGCATTCTGCGCCTCATCCAGCACGACAAAGGCATTGCTCAGCGTGCGTCCGCGCATGAAGGCCAAGGGCGCGATTTCGATGCGCTTTTCCTGCAGCAGTTTTTCCACCTGCTTGGCCGGCAGAAAGTCATTCAGCGCGTCATACAAGGGCTGCATATAGGGATCGACCTTTTCCTTCATGTCGCCCGGAAGGAACCCCAACCGCTCACCCGCTTCTACCGCCGGGCGGCTGAGAATGATCTTCTCGACCGCGCCCGAGATGAACAAGGTCACCCCCACGGCCACCGCCAGATAGGTCTTGCCCGTGCCCGCAGGCCCGATACCGAAGCCCAGCTCATGGTTGAACAGGTTTGCCACATAGGCCTTTTGCGCCTCGGTCCTGGGCTCGATCGCCTTTTTCCGCGTGCGCAGCTCCGTCGGCGCGCCGTGGAACATCTCGATCTGCTCGCCATCCCGCAGCGTGTCTGCAGGCATCGGCCGCCCCAGCCTGATCGCCCCGTCAATATCGCCCGCCGCTACCCCGCGCCCGCCTTCCAGCCGCGCATAAAGGCCCCGCAGCACCGCCGCCGCCTGCTCGCGCGCCCCTTTGTCCCCGATCACTGCCAACCGGTTACCGCGCCGCAGGATATGCACACCCATCTGGTGTTCGACCTGAGCAAGGTTCCTGTCGAATTCCCCGCACAGATCAATCAGTAACCTGTTGTCCGGGAATTCCAGCAGTGTTTCCACGATGTCTTCGGCTTTCGGGGGGGTCAGCGCGCTGATGCCCAAAGGGTTCTCCTTCATGTCAGGGTTGCGTTCGTCAAAGGTGCGCCTCCCCCCACCGTCTGGCAAGGGGCATTCCCCGGCGCGGCGTCAGGATCGCGTAGAATTGTGCCAGTTGCGTGACACCTGCCCATTGCAGCAGCACAACGAAAAAGGGCCGCACCTCGCGGCGCGGCCCTTTGTTCTGTCATTGCCCGTGCAATCACCGGTTCACCACTGTCCGGATCCCCGGACCGGACACACGGTCTTGGATCCCTTCGGTGCCGGTCTGATAGTTCCGCAGAACCGTCCCCGGCGGGTAGTTGTTGTTGCAGATCGGCAGGCCCGATACCGGGTCATAGCGCGGGCTGGAATAACCTTCCAGACCGTCATCCAGGATCCAGTTCTGGCAACCATCCGGGTCATAGGCGATTGCCGCCACACCGTTGGACAGCACGCCAGTATCCCGGCCCTGATCCTGCCCCGTCGCGATGATCGATTCTGCCCCCCGATAGGCCTCGGTGCCTTCAAAGGATTCTCCGACACAGCCCGCAAGGGTCAGCGCCGTTGCACACAGGGCGGTGATTTTCATCATGCTCATCATCGCACCCTCAATACGTATAGCAAACGACTTCGACGCGGCGGTTTTGCGCCATGCCTTCTGCCGTGCTGTTAGACGCCCGTGGCTGGCGTTCGCCAAAGCCGATCTCACGCTCGACCACCGCACCAACCGACCGGGCCACCCCGGCAACTGCCGCTGCACGCCGGTCCGACAGGCGCATGTTGTATTCATCCGACGCGCGACTGTCGGTATGGCCGTAGATCGCATAACCAAACGCCCCCGCGCTTTGGAAGAACTGCTGCAGGCGGGCCTGCCCGCTGGCCGTCAGGCGCGCGCTGTCGGTGTGGAACATCGTATCGGTGTTTTCCACAAGGCAGGTGTTCTTGCGCAGGCAGACTGGCTTGCCCGTATGCGGGTTGCGCCGCGGCACCATATAGCCTTCAAGACCGCCGTCCGCCCACCAGTGCTGGCAGCCATCATCGTCGATCCACATACCCCATTCAATCTGACCCGTGACCTCTGGTGCCTGTTGCGCCACGGCAGAAGTCACCGAAGACAACCCCACTGCCGCGACCAAACCGTACACCATCATCCGGACTGCTTTGCCTGACACTTGCACAGCCGCCGCTCCCCTGAAAAAATTTCGTCAACTTCGTGGCAGTTTTGACGGCCAGCTTTGGCGATGTAAAGCAAAATCTATGGGTTATTGGCCCATTACGGACTAGCTGTTGCGCCAAGCACAAGCAATTGTGTCAGAACCATGGCTTGTGTTTCCCTATTGGAAACAACCCGAATTCAGGAAATTGTGACACCCGCCAAAGAGTTGGCAGACGAAGCTGTAATTCTGACCTGCACCAACGCGCCGACCTTGCCGTTCGCATCCGTCACATGAACAGCCTGCAGATGATCGGATTTGCCCACCATCTGGCCGGGCATCCGGCCTGCTTTCTCGTACAACACGCCGACGGTACGGCCAACCATGGCATCTTGTGCTGCGCGCTGTTGGCTGGTCAGCAGGCTTTGCAGGGCTTGCAGGCGGGCATCGGCCACATCATCCGGCACCGCCGCCTTTTCCGCCGCAGGCGTGCCGGGCCGCGCGGAATACTTGAAACTGTAGGCCATGCCATAGCCAACCCGCTCCACCAGATCGACGGTCTGCGAGAAATCCGCATCCGTTTCGCCCGGAAAACCCACGATGAAATCCGACGTCAGCAGGATATCCGGCCGCACCGCGCGGAACCGGTCGATCAGCCGGAAATAGTCATCCCGCGTATGCTTGCGGTTCATGGCCTTGAGGATGCGGTCCGATCCCGATTGCACCGGCAAATGCAGATAGGGCATCAGCTGTGGCACATCGCCATGCGCCGCAATCAGATCATCCGCCATATCGTTCGGGTGGCTGGTCATATAGCGGATGCGCAATAGGTCAGGTATTTCCGCCAAGGCCCGGATCAGGCGCGCCAGCGTCCAGCCATCCCCATGATAGGCGTTCACATTCTGCCCCAAAAGCGAGATGTCCCGCGCCCCCCGCGCCACCAGCGCGCGCGCCTCGGCCAGAAGGCGTTCCGGCGGGCGGCTGACCTCGGCCCCGCGCGTATAGGGCACCACGCAGAACGCGCAGAACTTGTCGCAGCCTTCCTGCACCGTCAGAAACGCGCTTGGCCCGCTATGCCCCCGCCCTTGTGGCAGATGGTCAAACTTGTCTTCGGCCGGGAAATCTGTGTCCACCACCTGCCCGCCCGCCCGCAGCATTTCCGGCAGGCGGTGATAGCTTTGTGGCCCCACCACCACATCCACCTGTGGCGCCCGGCGCAAAATCTCTGCCCCTTCCGCCTGCGCCACACAGCCCGCGACCGTGATCTTCAGATCGGGCTTGGCCACCTTCAACGGCCGCAGGCGCCCAAGGTCCGAGAAAAGTTTCTCCGACGCCTTTTCGCGGATATGGCAGGTGTTGATCAACACCATGTCGGCATCATCGGCTTTCTCGGTCGTCACATAGCCATCGGCCGCCATGGCATCTGCCATGCGCGTGCTGTCATAGACGTTCATCTGGCAACCATAGGTCTTGATGAACAGCTTTTTCGGATCGGCCATTGGCGGAAAGTCCTGTTGCGGTTGCGCCGTGCCTTACACGCAATTCCCGCTGCATTCAAATGGATGCGGCGCAACAGCCCTGCACTGAAAGATTTGACCGCAATGATCCCTGCCCGCGCTTGTGCTGCATGATCATTGCATCAATCAGGGTCATCATCAGACGGTTTCAAAAGGGCGCTTCGCCCGTCATCACCCCGCCAACCACCGCGCGGCAATGCGCGCATAGGCATGGCTTGCCGTGACCACATCTGCCAGCAAAACCGACTCGTCAATCGCCCCCGATCCGCCCAGTTGCCCCGGGCCCATAATGGACATCGGCACCCCCAACGCTGGGCACAGAACCGCCGCGTCCGAGAAATACGTCACCCCCACCGGATCGCGCGGCAAACCCGTGGTCGCTGCCGCAACATCCAGACACAACGCGGCAAACGGGTCATCCGCCCGCGTCTCGACCGCAGGCTTCAGGTCGATCCGCGTGAAGGTAAAGCCTTCGCCGGCCATATCCTGCAATCCTTCCTGAATGCGGTCCGCATCATGGTGCGGCAACAGGCGCAAATCCAGTTCCGCCACGCAGTGATCCGGCATCAGGTTGATCGCCGTGCCCCCCGCGATCTTGCCGACATTCGCCGTCACCGCCCCCAGCAGGGGATGCCGGTCATGTGGCAAGGCCGATTGCACGCACCCCAGAAACCCCATCATCGCAAGGATCGCCGACCGCCCGCCATTGCCGCGCGCCGCATCACCCGACAAATGCCCTGCCACCCCCGCCGCTTCGACCCGCAGCCACAGGGCTGCCTTTTCGGCCAGGGCCACCCGCAGGCTGGTCGGCTCGCTGATCAGAATGGCGCCGACATCCCGCAAGGCACCTGTCTGCACCAGCCGCCGCGCGCCCAGACAGGCCGAACTTTCACCCCCCGTGAAGGCCAGGATCACATCGCCTGCCAACGGCACCTGCTGCAGCGCAACCGCTGCCGACACCATCGCCACCAAGCCTGATTTCATGTCGCAGGCCCCGCGCCCGTGTATCCGCGTTCCATCGAAATGTCCGCTGAACGGCGGGTATTTCCAGTCCCCCGTCCCGGCCGGCAACGTATCCGTATGGGCCGAAAACACCAGTGCAGGCCGCAACCCGCGCCCCTTGATCCGCACCAGCACATTGAAGCGCCCCGGCGCGAATTCCTCCACCTCGGGCGACAGACCATGGTCGCGCAATGCCCGCGCCAGCGCCCGCGTGACCTTGGCCTCATTTCCTGGTGGATCGGGGCTTTCGCAGCGGATCAGCGTTGAAAGCAACGCCGCCACCGCGTCAGGCTGCAGGCCCGTCCAGTCCATGACAATCCCCTTGTCCTGCCACCCAACGTCCGCCCGCATGCCGGCGAAGTCAAGCCGCGTTCCTGACGACGCCTGCCGCAGCCGCCCCCCGGCAAACCCTTGCATTCAAGGCCTCTTTACCTTCATCTGCGATCAATCCGGTTCCCGTCATCCACAGGCCCCTGAATTGCGCTATCCGTCTCTTTCCGAATTTCTGGCCAAGGGCGCGGCCCTGCTGGCCAAAGGGCCCGTTGCCATCATCCTGGCCGAAGACGCGGTCGAGGTTGAAAGCACCATCCTGCACCACCGCAAGGCCGGGTTCCGCGCCATCATCCTGCTGGCCCCCGGTGGCCTGATGATGAACCCCGAGGTTGAGGCGCTGACCCACCGCGTGGCCTATGACGTGCATGCCGATGCGGCCCTGCCCGATGCCGTGAACCAGTTGATCGACGCGGCAGAGGGGAGTTGGCTGTATTACTGCTATAACGCCGAATACCTGTTCCACCCGTTCTGCGAAACGCGCAACATCCGCGAACTGATCGCCTTTCATGCCGAAGAACGCCGCGATGCGATCCTGTCGTATGTGGTCGATCTTTATGCTGGCGATCTTGACCGGTTCCAGAATGCCGTGTCGCTGGAAAACGCCCTGTTGGACCGGTCTGGCTATTACGCGCTTGGCCGCCCCGACCCCGGCAACAACAACTACCCCAAGGAACGCCAGCTTGATTTCTTTGGGGGCCTGCGCTGGCGGTTTGAAGAGCATATCCCCGCCCCCCGCCGCAAAATCGACCGCATCTCGATTTTTCGCGCAAAGAAGGGGTTGCGGCTGCGGCCCGACTTCACCTTCACGGATGAAGAGTACAATACCTACGCCTGCCCCTGGCATCATAACATCACGGTCGCCGTCTGTTCCTTTCGCACGGCCAAGGCCCTGCGCACCAATCCCGGCAGCCGTTTTGACATCACCAGTTTCCGCTGGCGCAATTCGACCGATTTCCAATGGCGCAGCCAGCAGTTGATGGACCTGGGTCTGATGGAACCGGGGCAGTGGTTTTGAATCACCGCGCACGCGGGCGCGGCACGCGTTTGCCTGCGCCCTTTTTGCGCCGCGTCAGCCTGAAGGAACCCTTGGGCGATCTGCGGAAGGAATACCCGTTTTCAATGCTGTTCCTGCGGGATGACGCGTGGGAACTGACCTTTACCAACCCGGTGACGATCCTTGTCGGTGAAAACGGTGTTGGCAAATCCACGCTGATCGAGGCTTTGGCCGCCCTTGCCGGATATGATGAGGCGGGCGGTGGCAAGGGTTATCGCCCGGTTGACCATACCCATGCGATTGATCGCAGCGGAACCGCGCTGGCCGATCATCTGCGCGCAGGCTGGCTGCCCAAGGTGACGGACGGCTGGTTCTTTCGCGCCGAATCCTTTTACAGCGTCGCGCGTCACCTTGACGTTGCCGCACGTGATGTCGGCGCAACGCCCCCCGATTTTCTGTCGCATTCGCACGGCGAAGGCTTTCTGCGGTTCTTTGAAGAACGCTGCCAGCGGCAGGGCATCTTCTTTCTGGACGAACCCGAAAGCGCCTTGTCGCCCGCGCGTCAGCTTGACCTGCTTGCCATCCTGCACCGCATTCAGGGCAACGCGCAGGCGCAGGTCATCATGGCCACGCATTCGCCCATCCTGATGGCCCTGCCGGGTGCGACCCTCCTTCAGATCAGCCGTTTCGGGCTGGAAGAGGTGAATGTCACAACCACCCGGCACTTCCGCATATACGAAAGCTTTTGCCGTGACCCATCAGGTTTTCTGGAAGCCGCCCTTGCCGAGCGGACAGCGCAACCCCCGCAGGGCTGATCACGCAGCCGTGATTTCCTGCCGCGAAACTACCGCTGTTCTCTGCCGTTCCTCCTGACGTGAAGGCCAGACGGTCTGGCCTTGTGACACCGGAGAACGTTATGAAGACCATCGCCCTGACCCTTGCCGCCAGCCTGTTCGCCACGGCCGCTTTCGCCAACCCCGATGTGGGGGGTGCTGCCATGTTCGAAGAAAAGAACATTGTCGAGAACGCCGTCAACTCGCCCATCCATACCACGCTGGTTGCCGCCGTGCAGGCCGCCGGTCTGGTTGATGCCCTGCAATCCGCAGGCCCCTTCACCGTCTTTGCCCCGGTGAACGATGCCTTTGCCGCCCTGCCTGCCGGAACGGTCGACACCCTGCTGAAGCCGGAAAACAAGGACAGCCTGACAAAGGTTCTGACCGCGCATGTCGTGGCCGGCGATCTGAAGCTGGCCGATCTGCGCGCCCAGGTGGGCAGCGATGGCTTTGCCAACCTTGAAACCCTGTCGGGCGACGCACTGTCGGTCAAGTTCAACGGGGACACGGCCACCGTCTATTCGGAGTCGCGCAACATCGGCACGATCACCATCGCGGATGTCGATCAGTCGAACGGCGTGATCCATGTCATCGACACGGTCCTTGTGCCCAAGTGATCCGTCGCGCATGGCGGCGCGCCCCTCCCTCGCGCCGCCATGCGCACCCCTGCGGCAACATTCCCTTTTCACTTGCGCCAAAAAACTTTGCACTTTGGCCCGGTTCCGGGCTAATCAGACTGGCAAAAGAACCGAGGCCAGCAGTGACCCCCGAAAATACCGAAGAAACGACCCGTTCTGCCCGCGACTGGGTACAGGTTCTGGCCCGTTACCGTGATCCGTCAACGCGGCGCAGCCTGTGGGAACTGGGGATCACCCTGTTCAGCTACCTTGCGCTGTGGACCATCGCGCTTTTGGCCTTGCGGCTGCACTGGGCACTTGCCGTGATCCCTGCCGTGCTGAACGGCGGCTTTATCGTCCGGTTGTTTGCCATCCAGCACGATTGCGGCCATGCCGCATTCTTTCGCCAGCGCGCCCTCAATGACTGGGTTGGCCGTGTCATCGGTGTGCTGACCCTGACCCCCTATGATGTCTGGCGCAAACAGCATGCCATCCACCATTCGGCCTCGGGCAACCTTGACCGGCGCGGCATCGGCGATGTGCTGACGCTGACCGTGGCCGAATATCAGGCCCGCAGCAAATGGGGCCGGCTGACCTATCGCCTTTACCGCCACCCCCTGGTGATGTTCGGCCTTGGCCCGGCCTGGCTGTTCGTGTTCAACAACCGCCTGCCCGTCGGACTGATGGCCGCCGGCTGGCGTTATTGGGTGTCGTCCATGGTGACCAATGTCGTGCTGGTGGCATGGCTGGCGGCCTTGTACCTGATCGGGGGCTGGGCGGCGATCCTTGCGGTCTGGCTGCCCACGGTGCTGACCGGTGCCACGATCGGCGTCTGGTTGTTCTACGTCCAGCACCAGTTCGAAGAGACCCATTGGGAGACCGAGCCGCACTGGGACGTGCACCATGCCGCGCTGCATGGATCATCGCATTACGTGCTGCCCCGCCCCCTGCAGTGGATGACGGCCAATCTGGGCATGCACCACGTTCATCACCTGTATAGCCGCCTTCCGTTTTACCGCCTGCCCGAGGTGCTGCGCGATTTTCCGGCGCTGGCTGCCGCGCAACGCATGACCATCCGCGAAAGCCTGGAAAACATGCGCCTGCATCTGTGGGACGAAAACGGCCGCAGGTTGCTGACATGGCGGCAGGCCCGCGCCGTGATCATCTAGCCCGCAACGTCATGCCGGCCCGGCAAAGGCCGCCCGCAGCCTGTCGCGTTCGCGCTGCAGCCACAGCGCCGTGATCAGCAAGGGGGCATTGTTCACCTCGCCCGATGCGACCAGCGCCATCAGCCGCGCGAACGGGATCAGATGCCCGCGAATATCCTCGGCCTCGCCCTCAACCCCGAACACGCCTTCGATGCCGTCCGGCAAATCTGTCAGCGCCACATAGGAATACAGGTATTCGCCCTTTGCCGCCGGGCTGGGGTAGTAGCCGCCGACAGCCAGCAATGGCCCCAGTGTCAGGCCCGCCTCTTCAACCGCCTCGCGCTGTGCCGCCTGTTCGGGTGTCTCGCCCGCGTCGATCCGCCCGGCAATCGCCTCAACCGACCAGGGTTGCGCATCGCCGCGCACATAGGGCCCCGGCCGGAACTGTTCGATCACCAGCACCCGGTCGCGTGCTGCATCATAGGGCAACACGGTCACTGCATCGCCCGAAACGAACACCGCGCGGTTGACCACCGGGCTGAACCCGCCATCGAACCGGCGGAACTGCAGATCATACTCTTCAACCGCAAAGAACCGCGCATAGGGCATTTGCCGCGCCTTGACACGGATGTCATCTGGCCCGGCCGCGTGGCGCAGGCTGACCGGCCCGCCCGCCTTTGCCCGCAGGGTCGACGCCCCACGCACCAGCATCTGCGGATAGCGCTGCAACACGCGCTCTGCCGGTTGCTGGCCGTACAGCGCCATCACATCGCGCGCCGTCGCCGTCACCAGTGCCCCATGCGTGGCCTGCCATTCGGACAACGCCCAGTCTTCGGCCGCCTGCCATTGTCCGTCCCGTGCCAGATACACCCGCGCCATGAAGCCGTCCGGCGGGTGCCCCGCCACCGTCACCGGCAGATCGCGGGTATCAAAGGCAAATCCGGCCTCATAGAAATCCAGCCGCGCCACATCATCCGCCGACAGGCCGCGCGCCAGCACGCCTTGCGCCTCTGCGCCCGCCATCGTCTGCAGCAACGGAAACACGTGATCGCGCGCACGCGCCACGCGAAAGCCCGGCAGGAACGCCGGTTCCAGCTGCACCGCGCGCCCCAGCACGATCTGCAGCAGGGGCGGATGGCTAAGCGTGCCGTAAAAGAAGAAATCCGTCACGGCCAGCGGCGGCTTGTTGCCTCGGCGGCAATACCGCCAAGCGCCCCACCCACGAGGATTGACCCGATGATCTCGGGTGTCAGCAGGCCACGGCCTTTTTCAAGCATGATCTCGAAGATCGCCAGAACCGCATCCATCGGCCCATCATAGCGCCCCTTGGTCGAGATCACGACCATCTCATAGATCGCAAAGAACAACAGCGTGAAGAACAGCGCGGTCAGGGCCGTGCGCAGGCCGCTGCCCACCGCGGCACTGTTGCCCTTGCCGACAAGCCGCCCCATCACCCGCCAACCGCAAATCAGGCTGACCACCGCCGCCCCTTCGTGCAGCCAGGTCGTGCGTTCGCCTGTGGTAATGCCCTGGGCGTAAAGATCGGCCACAAAGAACCCAAGCAGCGCAAAGAGCACGGCGGAAACCAGTTTGGCGGCTGTTGGCACGGGGGAACCCCTTATGGACGTGTCACGGTGATCTGTGTCACGTCGCAGTTACCGCCAAGAAAAGTTCCGGCGCAAGAGGTCAGATAAAAGTTCCACATCCGCCGGAACCGGTCATCAAACCCCATCTTGGCCACTTCCGGCCAACGCGCATTGAAATCATCATGCCAGCGCCGCAGCGTCTGGCTGTAGCTTTGGCCAAACTCGATCGAGCCTTTGACGCGCAAGCCTGCCTTGACGATCTCTTTGCGCAGGATCGACGGCGATGGCAGCATCCCGCCCGGAAAAATGTACTTCTGAATGAAATCCACACCGCGCTTGTAAACGGCCCAGCGTTTGTCCTGCACCGTGATGATCTGCAGCGTCGCATGGCGGCCCGGCTTCAGCCGTTCGCGCAGCGTATCGAAATAGACGGGCCAATACCGCTCACCGACGGCCTCGAACATCTCGATGCTGGCAATGCCGTCATAGACCCCCGTCTCGTCGCGGTAGTCTTGCAGCTTGATCGTCACCCGGTCGGCCAGCCCGGCCCGTGCAATCCGTGTCACCGCAAAATCATGCTGCGCCTGGCTGATCGTCAGCGCTGTCACACGCAAGCCCCGCTTTCCGGCGGCATATTCCGCAAACCCACCCCAGCCACAGCCGATTTCCAGCACATGATCGCCGGGCGCCACCCCCATCTGATCCACCATGCTGGCATACTTCGCCTCTTGCGCGGCCTCCAGGCTTTCCTGCCCGGTGCGGAAGATCGCCGAGGAATAGGTCATCGTGTCATCCAGCCACAGGCTGTAGAAATCATTCCCAAGATCATAGTGATAGGCGATGTTCTTCCTGGCTTGCGTCTTGGAGTTTGACTGCCACCAGAACCGCAGCTTTTCATAGGTGCGCAACAGCGCCATGCCCGGATAGCCGTCATAGACATCGTTATTGCCCTGATGGATCAGGTCCATGAAGGCCATCAGATCCGGCGTCGACCACCAGCCATCCAGATAGGCGTCGCAAAAGCCCAGATCGCCTTCGCGGATCAGCCGGGCAAAGGTATCGGGGTTATGGATGGTCAGTTCGGCCACCGGGCCGGGCTGCGGCCCTTCGGCACGAAAGCGGCGGCCATCCGGCAGCACGAAGTCCAACCGGCCATGCTGCAGGCGACGGGCCACAGCATAGGCCGTTGCAAAGTAACGTGGCAGGCCTGTCTGGCCCTGCGTCGTCGTCAGAATCGTCATCTTCCCTCCCCCGAGGTATTTTTCAATAGTGTCACAGTTACCTGACATATGCTCAAGAGTTTCGTGCCGCATAGGAATTTAACGCCCGGGCGCGCCCTTCCCCAAGGTCAATCAACGGCCCCGGATAAGGCCGCCCTGCTGCAAGTGCCCATTTGCGCGGCACTGCATCAAAAAACGCCAGCGCCGGGGCCGGCGGTTTGGCCGAAAGCTCGGCAATAAAGCGGCGGCGATACAGGGCATTGGGGTCAAATTTTTCGGCCTGTGTGGCCGGGTTGAAGATGCGGAAATAGGGGGCCGCATCCGGCCCCGACCCCGCCGCCCATTGCCAGCCCATGGCATTGGCAGCCGGGTCCCAGTCCGTCAGGCAATCTTCAAACCACCGCAGCCCCACCTGCCAATGCGTCATCAGGTGCTTTGTCAGGTAACTGGCCACGATCATCCGGCCGCGGTTATGCATCGTGCCCGTCACATACATCTCGCGCATGGCCGCATCGACAAAGGGTTCGCCCGTCATGCCCTGCTTCCAGCGCTCTGCGTCTGCATTCTCACCGCGCCAAGGGAAGCTGTCCCATTCCGGCTTCCAGTTGCTGCTGGTGATGTGCGGCGTGTGATACATCAGGTGATAGGCAAACTCGCGCCAGACCACCTCCTTGCAGAACACCTCCGCCCCGCGCTTGCCCTCATGCCAGGCGCGCATCCCCGCATGCCAAACTGTGCGCGGGCCAATCTCGCCCAGGGCAAGGTTCTGCGACAGGCCCGAGGTTCCCTCTTCGGCGCACATGTCCCGCGCCCGCACGTAATCATCCACCGGCCCCGCGATGAACCAGGCCAGCCGGTCAAGTGCCGCCTCTTCCCCTACCCGCTGATAGGCGCGCACCACATCCGCCCCGCGCCGCATCGCAGCACCCAGCCGCCAATCCCCCAGCGCATCCGACGCAGGCCAAACCTCCGGCGCGCGCAGCGCCTTCGGTGCCGGAAAGGGCGCCGCCACATCCCGCCCCTGCACGGCCCGCCAATAGGGCGTGTACACCTTGTAAAACCCGCCTGTCCCCGTTTGCACCGTATGCGGCTCGTGCAGCAGATGCCCCGCATGGCTGACCGCCCCCGGCAAGGCCGCCTTCACCGCCTTGTCCCGCGCAATCGCCGCCGGGTCATAAAGGCGCGACCAGTGCACACCCGCAGCCCCCACCTCTGCCATCACCGCCTGCAGCACCTCCAGCGCCGCCCCCCGGCGCAAGATCAGCCGGCTGCCCAGCCCCTCCAGCCTGCGCGCGAAATCCGCCAGCGACAGGCCCAAGCGCCACTTCGCTGCCGCCCCGATCGCCTCTGTCTCTGTATCAAAGATGAACAGCGGCACCAAAGGCCGCCCCGTCGCCACAGCCGCCGCCAGCATCGGATGATCCGACAAGCGCAAATCCCGCCGGAACCACAGTATCAACGGCGCATCCGTCATCACGCTTTCCCCCTCGCCACACAAGCGGACTTAACCCGACCTCCACCCCTTTCAATGTCGCACAAATATCCTCGGGGGGTGAGCCCGCAGGGCGAGGGGGGCAGACAGCCCCCCTGATTTTTCGTAGAAAAATCGTAGTGCCTTACAGGACGCGGTCCAGCGCCTCAATCGCCCGGCCCACATCCGCTGCGCTGGTATAATGCACCAGGCTCAGCCGCAGCACACCTTTCGCGGGGTCAACCCCCATCGCCTGCAAGGGCCGCACACCGTAGAAATCGCTGCCGCCGCAGTTGACGCCCCGTTCGCCCAGGGCCCGCGCGACCGGTTCCGCGGCGCCAGCAAGTTCCACCGCCAGGGTCGGCGCCCGCGCCGCGGCATCCCGCGGGCCAAGCAGCCGCACATCATTCCGGCCCGCCAGATAATCCAGCAAGGGCGCCACCACCGCCACCTCTGCCGCCCGCATCAGATCATGCACCCCGCGGTTGCGTGCCGCCGGATCCCCGCCAATCCCGTGATGGGCCGCCAGCGCATCCACATAATCCGCCATGCCCGCACAGGCCGCGATCTGCGCATGATCCGGCCCGCTCGGCGTGAACCGCTTGTACAGCACACCTGCGTTGAAATGGTGCCCCTGCGCCGGAAGCGCCCAGCCCATCGCCTGCCGGATCACCATGATCCCCTGATGCGGCCCATAGGTCTTGTAGGTGGAAAACAGGTACACATCGCAGCCAAGGCGCGGCACGTCCGGAAAGCCGTGCGGCGCATAGCTGACCCCGTCCACCACGCTCCACGCCCCTGCATCGCGGCACATCGCACAGATCGCCGCCACATCATTCAGCGCTGCCACAACGTTCGAACAATGCGGGAATGCCACCAGCCGCACACGGCCATCCGCCAGCAAAGCCGCCAGATCCGCCGGGTTCAGCAGCCCGGTATCCCGGTCAATCTGCCATTCCCGCACCTCCACGCCGGAATCCGCCAGCCGCCGCCAGACCCCCGAATTCGCCTCATGGTCCTGATTGGTCACCACAATCGCACCCTTGCCGTCCATGTGCTGCCGCAGCGCCTGCGCCAGCACATAGGTGTTCGTGCTGGTTGACGGCCCAAAGCTGACCTCATCCCCCGCCACCCCCATCATCGCCGCAAGACGCGTGCGGGCCTCGTCCATTTCGGCCCCGCCCAGTTCAGACACGGCAAAAGGGTGATAGGGCTGCACCTTGCGCTGCCGATAAAAGCGTTCAAGCCGCGCAACCACCTGACGGCAAGGGTAAGACCCGCCCGCATTCTCGAAATGGGCCTGGGCCTGCAGCACAGGGTCATCAAAGGCAGGAAACTGGCTGCGGACAAATGGCAGGTCAAGCATTGGCATCGGCTGGGTTCCGGGTCTGCTGCGTGTTTGGTTACGGCCGCAATACCGGCCGAGACTGTTTCTGGCAGATAACCTGCGGCCCCGCGAGGGGGTAAAGAAGGGGGGCGCAAAAGGCCCTTGGCGCGCGGCACCGGCCTTTCAGTCCCGCCCCTATTGCCTGCCCTTCCGGCAATTCCCTGCGGATCATGCAAAAATGATGCGCACAACCCTTGTCGGAAGGCCTGCGCGCCGCCACTTTCTGCGCGTGGCTTGTGTTGACACCGCCTGTCAACTAGCGTCGCGGCATAAGCAAGAAGGTGGCTTCGGGGGAGGCTGCCCGTCAACAGTAAGAGGAGCATCAATGAACATCAAATCGTCCCTGATCGCGGGCTCGGCACTGGCCTTTGCCATGGCTGCACCTGTTCATGCGACCGACCCTGAACTGCTGGTCTTTGACTGGGCCGGCTGGGAGATCCCGGAACTCAGCGCCGGCTTTTCCGCAACCCATGGCGCCGGTCCCACCTATGCCTTCTTTGCCGACGATGATGAGGCGTTCCAGAAAGTGTCGTCCGGGTTCAAGGCCGATATCGTGCATCCCTGTTCGCAGATGGTGCCAAAATACCGTGCGGCCGGCCTGATCGAACCATGGGATACCAGCCGCATCCCCGAATTTGCCAATATCTCGCCAGCCATGCTGTCATCCAGCGCGTTTGTCGATGATGAGGGTGTGTGGTTCATTCCGACCGATTCGGCCTACACTGCCATCGCCTACAACACCGAAACCGTGCCCGAGGCCGATGTCGCCTCGCTGGCGGTGTTCCAGAACCCGGCCTATGCCGGCCGCATCTCGCTGCCGGACAATACTGATGACGTCTGGGCGCTGGCCTTGCTTGCCACGGGTGTGACAGATTGGACAACCGTCACCGAAGAACAGTTCACTGCCGCCGCCGACTGGCTGCGCGCCGTGCACCCGAATGTGCGGGCCTACTGGTCTGACCCGTCGGAACTGACCCAGCTGATGGCCACAGGCGAAGTCCAGGTGGCATGGTCGTGGAACGACGCCGTGGCGCTTCTGCGGTCGGAAGGCTTTCCTGTGGGTTTCAACCGCACGCCGACCGAAGGGGTGACCACCTGGTTCTGCGGTCTGGTCAACATCAAGGATGCCCCGGGTTCGGAAGACAAGGCCTATGACTATGTCAACGCCTTCCTGTCGCCCACGGCAGCACAGGCCATGATCGACAACTTCGGTTATGCCCATGCAAACACCGCGGCATTGGCCACCATTCCGGCCGAAGCGCTGGTGGCGGCGGATGTTGATCCGGTCACCGGCATTCTTCTGCCGCAGGTGCCGAAGGAAACCGCCATGCGCGACCGCATGCTGGAAGAGTTCGAACTGATCAAATCGGGCTTCTGATACGGCCCTTGCAGCAAGACCCGCAGCGCCCGCAGCCATCCGGATGCGGGCGTTGTCATGTCGGCGCTTGCGGCGCGGGTGGGCAGCGCCTATATCTGCCCTGTCCGGGGCAACCCGGACTATGGCGATAAACGCACCTGTAATAAGCGGCTCGGACCCGGGGGCGGTACCCGGCGGCTCCACCAGACACTCCCGCATTGGGGATGGAGGGGGCCGAAACAGGATCGACGAACGTCCAAAGAGGCCAGCTTTCGCCCGGTAGGCACCACCGTTATCGGACCACAAGTACAGTTGCCAATGACAACCGTGCTCCGATCGCTCTGGCTGCGTAAGCAGTTCGAAAGATCGAAAACTAAGTCCTTGCGCTTAGCCGCGTAAGGCGGGGCCCGCCGGAGCCTGGCAACAGAATCCGGCACTTCTTCCTCCTGTATGGCCCAAGATTCCTGCGGATGGGCTGGACCCAAATTTCTTGAACAAGAAATTTGAAAAAAGTTTTCTTAAAACTTTTTGGCCCCCGGCCCCGGCTGGCTTGACGCCAGGATATCGCTTTGCTACCCCCCGTCCGCATGGGGTTCGCGAACACCCCGTGAGGCGTCAGCCCAAGTCTCGCATCCCGCCCAACCCTATCGCGAGGATGCCCATGCCCGGCCCCCATCAGATCACCCCCGCCCAGCTTTTGCGCCTGATCGGTCTGCCCGACGCGCCCACGATCATCGACGTGCGTCTGCCCGAAGATTTCGCCGCTGACCCGCGCCTGATCCCTGCCAGCCGCCTGATGCCCCACACGGGCTTTGATACCCCCGCCGACCTGCCCGATCACCCCATCGTCGTCAGTTGCCAGCGCGGCAAGAAACTGTCCGAAGGCGTGGCCGCCCTGCTGCGCCACCACGGCCATCAGGCCGAGGTGCTGGAAGGTGGTTTTGTCGCATGGGCCGCAGCGGGCCTGCCGCTGACGCCCACCGCGGCCCTGCCCCCGACCAACCTTTGGGTCACCCGCCAGCGCCCCAAGATTGACCGCATCGCCTGCCCATGGCTGATCCGCCGCTTTATTGACCCGACGGCGCGCTTTCTGTTTGTGACCGCAACAGAAGTTGCCGCTGTGGCCGAACGGTTCAACGCCACGCCCTTTGACATCGAAGGCGTCAAGTTCAGCCACCGGGGCGACCAGTGCAGCTTTGACGCGCTGCTTGATGATTTCGCCCTGCATACTGATGCGCTTGATCGTCTGGCCCTTGTGGTGCGCGCGGCCGATACCGACCGCCATGATCTTGCCCCGCAGGCTGCGGGCCTGCTTGCCCTGTCCGTTGGCCTGTCGCGCCAGTACCGCGATGATCTGGCGCAGCTTGAGGCTGGCATGATCCTGTACGATGCCCTTTACCGCTGGGCGCGCGACGGGCATGACGAAGGCCACGATTGGCCCGCTGGACGCCCCGCATGAGCCCCACCCTTGCCGACCTTACCCGCGTCTTTCTGCGCATCGGCTGCCTGTCATTCGGTGGCCCTGCCGCCCAGATCGCCCTGATGCACCGCGAAGTGGTGGATGAACGGCGCTGGCTGGAGGAGAAGGACTACCTCTCTGCCCTGTCGTTCTGCATGTTGCTGCCGGGGCCAGAGGCGATGCAGCTTGCCACCTGGATCGGCTGGCGCTTGCACGGCACGCTTGGCGGGCTGATCGCAGGCCTGCTGTTCGTGCTGCCCGGTGCGGCGGTGGTCCTGTTGCTGTCGATCATCTTTGCCGTTGCAGGCGATGTGCCCCTGGTCAGTGCGCTGTTCTTTGGCATTCAGGCCGCAGTTGTGGTCATTGTGATCGAGGCGCTGCTGCGGGTGGCGAAACGCGCCCTGAAGGGCCGCAGCCAATGGGTGATTGCCGCCTTTGCCTTTCTGGGCCTGTTCGTCTTCAACCTGCCCTTCCCCCTGATCATCGCCATGGCAGGGCTGTGGGGATACATCGCCGCGCGCGGCAAAGCCGCCACCGCCCCACCCGCTGCACCGCCTGCTGCACCACCTGCCGCGCTTGCAACATCGCTGCGCGCCATCCTGATCTGGGGCGCCGTCTGGCTGATCCCGCTGGGCCTGCTGGTCTGGCTGGAAGGTGGCCTTCTTGCCGATCTGGGGGCGTTCTTCTCCAAGCTTGCCGTGCTGACCTTCGGTGGCGCCTATGCCGTGCTGGCATGGATGACCCAAGAGGTCGTGCAGGATCGCCAATGGCTGACCCTGCCTGAAATGATGACGGGCCTCGGCCTTGCCGAAACCACCCCCGGTCCGCTGATCCTTGTCACACAGTTTGTGGGCTTTCTTGCTGCCTTCAAGGCCGCAGGGCTGTGGTATGGCGTGGCTGGCGCCGTCACCGCCCTGTGGATGGCCTTTGCCCCCTGTTTCCTGTGGATCTTTGCCGGCGCACCCTGGATTGCACGCCTGACGGCCATGCCGCAGCTTGCCGGTGCCTTGTCCGGCATCATGGCGGCTGTTGTCGGTGTTATCGCCAACCTCTCGGTCTGGTTCGCAGCACATGTCTTTTTCGCGACGGTCGGCCGCATGATCTTTGGCCCGATTGACATGATCTGGCCTGACCTCGGCACGCTCAATCTTTCTGCCGTGCTGATCGCCGTGATCGCTGGCTGGCTTTTGCTGTTGCGCCACTGGAACCTGATCATCGTCCTTTGCATCGCCGCAATCGGAGGGGCAACAACCCTGCTGATCTGACCAAAGGCCCCTTTCCTTCACCCCACGCCCCGCATAAGGTGGCGACACAGGCACAGGAACTTGGCATGGCGCGGTCGATTGATTACGGCAACCTGATGCACCGCGCGATGCGTGGCCTGATCCAGACTGTGCTGGGCGACGTGGCCGATCATGGCCTGCCCGGCAACCATCACTTCTTCATCACCTTTGACACCAATCATCCCGATGTCGCCATCGCCGACTGGCTGCGCGCGCGCTACCCCGAGGAGATGACCATCGTCATCCAGCACTGGTTCGAAAACCTCAACGTGACTGATGATGGTTTTTCGATCACGCTGAACTTTGGCAATGCGCCCGAGCCGTTGGTCATTCCGTTTGATGCCGTGCGCACCTTTGTCGATCCGTCCGTCGAGTTCGGCCTGCGTTTTGAAACGCATGAAGATGATGAAGACGATGATGACGCAAGCGATGATGACGCTGGCGATGATGACGGCCCCGATACGCCGCGCCCCGCGGCCGAGGTTGTCAGCCTTGACAAGTTCCGCAAGTAAGCGCGGACAAGGCGGAAAGGCCGGCATGCCCTCATCTGACCTTGGCCTTTTTCTGCGCCAGTTGTTGCGCGACCCGACCGCGATTTCGGCGATGGCCCCTTCGTCAAAGGGCCTTGCCCGCGCCATTACGTCTGCGCTTTCGCCCGCAACCGGCCCTGTGGCCGAATTCGGCCCCGGCACCGGCGTCTTTACCCGCGCCATTCTCGATCGTGGCGTGGCCCCGGCTGATCTGACCCTGTTCGAATTGAACCCGGCCTTTTGCACCAGTCTGCGCCAGCAGTTTCCCGGTGTGCGCGTCATCAATGCAGGTGCGCAAAGTGTGGGTGATCACTGTCAGGGTCTGGGGGCAATCATCTCGGGGCTGCCGCTGTTGTCCTTTCCTGCCGATCTTTGCGCTGCGATTTTTGCCAGTGCCGTGCAGGCCTTGCGGGCAGATGGCGCGATCCATCAGTTCACCTACGGCCCGAAACCGCCCTTGCCCGAACACATCCGCGCCGATCTGGGTCTGACGGTTACGCCCGGCCCGCGCATCTGGCTGAACCTGCCGCCCGCGCGTGTCTACACCTATCGGCGCGGCTGATCTGTACGGTATGCACACGTATACCGATTGATTTCCGCCCCCTTGCCGCCTATGCAAGGCGCGACCCAGACAGGAGGCCGCGATGACCGCAATCCGCATTGAAACTGACAGTTTTGGCCCGCTTGAAGTGCCGGCAGACAAGTATTGGGGCGCGCAAACGCAGCGGTCGATCATCAACTTCCCCATCGGCTGGGAACGCCAGCCTGTGGCGATCATCCGCGCGCTTGGCGTGATCAAGAAGGCCTGCGCGCAGGTGAACATTGCGCAGGGCGATATCAGCGCAGAACTGGGCAACGCGATTGTGGCAGCGGCAACCGAGGTGATCGAGGGCAAGTTTGACGACAACTTCCCGTTGGTCGTGTGGCAGACCGGGTCGGGCACGCAATCGAACATGAACGCGAATGAGGTCATTTCGAACCGTGCCATCGAAATGCTGGGCGGGGTTATGGGGTCAAAAAAGCCTGTGCATCCGAATGACCATGTGAACATGGGGCAATCATCAAACGACACCTTCCCGACCGCCATGCATGTGGCCATCGGGATGATGGCGCGGGATGTGCTGTTGCCGGGGCTGCAAAAGCTGTCGGCGGCGCTATGGGCGAAATCGGCGGAGTTCAAGGACATCATCAAGATCGGCCGGACCCATACGCAGGACGCCACGCCGTTGACATTGGGGCAGGAATTTTCGGGCTATGCCACGCAGGTCGACAAGGGCATTGCGCGGGTGAAGATGTGCCTGCCCGATAT
>JALOSO010000203.1 GCA_025458385.1 Paracoccaceae bacterium
ATGTGTTCCTGTTTGATGAACCCCTGTCGAACCTTGACGCCAAACTGCGCAGCGAATTGCGGGTGGAAATCAAACGGCTGCACAGCCGCCTGAACAACACCATGGTTTATGTGACCCATGACCAGATCGAGGCGCTGACTCTGGCCGACCGTATCGCCGTGATGCGCGGCGGGGTGATCCAGCAACTGGCAGCCCCGCAGGAAATTTACAACCGCCCGGCAAACCTGTTCGTGGCAGGCTTCATCGGCAGCCCGTCGATGAACATGCTGAAAGGCTCCATCGCGGATGGGCGTTTCATCGCCAAAGATGCGGTGATCGAACTGGCAGGATATGATGGCGGCGGGCTGATTGACCGGCCCGAAGCGATACTGGGCCTGCGGCCTGAACATCTGACGATTGAAACCAAGGAAACCATCGGCAAGACGATCCCGGCTGTGGTGGAGATTGACGAGCCGATGGGCGCAGACAGCCTGATCTGGCTGCAATCCTGCGGGCAGCAGGTATCCGTGCGTGTGCCAGTGGAAAAGCGGCTGGAGGCGGGCACAAAGGTGCATCTGCGGGTGGACATGCCGAAAGCCAGCCTGTTTGACGCCAAGACGGAACAGCGTGTGTAATCATGGACTTGGGTGGTGAATGGCGGTTGTCGGACGGCAACCATGAGGTAGCCTTTGCAGTGCCGGGCGATGTGGTCAACGCTTTGCATGCCGCGGGCGTGATCCCGGACCCTTACCACGGGCGCAACGAATATGATTGCCGCTGGATCAGCCAGCAGGATTGGGTCGCGCGCCGCGTGTTTGACCATGATGGCGGGCCGTGTGACCTTGTGATCTCGGGCCTTGATACCGTGGCCGAGGTGCGGCTGAACGGGCATCTGGTGCTGGCGGCGCAAAACGCGCATCGGCGGTATCGGGTGGATGTGGCAGGGCAGGTCTGGCCGGGGCAGAACTGCATCGAGATCACCTTCCGCAGCCCGGTGCAGGCGGCGGCAAGGCTGCAGGCGGGCATGCCATTCCCGATCCCCTACCAGCAGGTCAACGGCCCCATCCCCAACGCCAACATGCTGCGCAAACCGCAATGCGATTTCGGCTGGGATTGGAACGTGGCGCTTGGCACCAGCGGCATCTGGGGGCAGGTGGCGCTGGAACCGCAATCCGCGCGCATCGGTGATGTGATCGTGTCGCAGGCGCATGCGGAGGGGGCTGTGACCGTATCCCTGCAAGTGCAGGCAACGGGCGCGGATGTCACGGCAAGCCTGTGCGGTATCACGCAAACCGCACCCGTCCTGGCCGGTGTCGCCAGCCTGAACATACAGATTTCGAACCCCGATCTGTGGTGGCCAGCCGGGCAGGGGCCGCAAACTTTACATAATCTGACATTGCAATCGGGCGACGCCAACGCCACGCGCCGCATCGGCCTGCGTGATCTGCGGCTGGTCAGCCAACCCGATGCCGCCGGGCGCAGCTTTGGCTTTGCCTGCAATGGCCGCGCCATCTTTGCCAAGGGTGCCAACTGGATACCCGCCGACGCCCTGCATGGCCGCATCACCCGCGATAGCGTGCGCGATCTGCTGCAATCGGCGGTCGACGCCCATATGAACATGATCCGCATCTGGGGCGGCGGGCGGTACGAGCCCGACTGGTTCTATGACCTGTGTGACGAGATGGGCCTGATGGTCTGGCAGGATTTCATGTTCGCCTGCCATCTGTACCCATCGACCCCCGCCTTTCTGGCCGAGGTTGACGCCGAGGTGCGCGATGTGGTCGCCCGCATCAACCACCACGCCTGCATTGCCCTGTGGTGCGGCGACAACGAGTTGATCGGCGCGCTGACGTGGTTCGAGGAATCCCGCAAGGACCGCGACCGTTATCTTGTGAACTATGACCGCCTCAACCGCACGGTTGAGACGGCCCTGCTGGAAACCCTGCCGCAAGCCAACTGGTGGCCATCCAGCCCCAGCCCGGGCCCGATGGCCTTTGGCGACGCATGGCATGATGACTCCAGTGGCGACATGCACTTTTGGTCCGTCTGGCATGAGGGGCGCGATTTTGACCATTACCGCGATGTCAAACCGCGCTTTTGCAGCGAATTCGGCTTTCAATCCTATCCATCGATGAACGTCATCCGGCAGTTTGCTGATGCAAAGGATTGGAACATCGCCAGCCCCGTGATGGAAAGCCACCAGAAAAACCCCGGCGGCAATGCGCGGATTGCCGAGACGATGTTCCGCTACTTCCGCTTTCCTGTTGATTTCCCCAGCTTTGTTTACCTGTCACAGGTGCAACAAGGCCTTGCCATCAAGACCGCCATCACCCAGTGGCGCAGCCTGATGCCGCATTGCATGGGCACGCTTTACTGGCAGCTGAACGATACATGGCCCGTCTGTTCATGGGCCAGCCTTGACCATGGGGGCGGCTGGAAACTGCTGCACCACATGGCCCGCGCCTTTTACGCGCCCATCACCGTCGTCTGCATTCCCGAAGGTGGCGATCTGGTGCTGAAGGCCGTGAATGACACACCCACCACCCAGCCTGTCAGCCTTGCCTGCCGCGCTGCCGCCATGGACGGCACCGCGCGCAAGTTGGTTGAGGCCGAAGGCATCGTACCCGCAGGCATGGTGGTGGAATTGGCCCGCCTCGCGCTGGCCGACCTTGGCCCGCAAGAAATTCTGGGCTTTGTCCACACCTCGGTCCTTGGGTCAGGCTGCGAAATCCACGCCCCCCGCCCATGGAAAACCTATGACCTTCAACCCAGCAAGGCCAGCCTGGAAGCTGATTTGCGTGACGGGATCTGGCACCTGCATGTCAGCGTGGCATCCCTGTCGCTGTTCCTGACGGTCGAGGCTGATGTGCCGGGGCGGTTCTCGACCAATGCCCGCACGGTGACGCCCAACATGCCGCTGGACCTGACCTTCATCCCTGCCAAGCCCGGCAAAAAGCCGCGGTTTGTTGTCCATGACCTCTATTCCGCCACTTATGGAGCCTGACTGATGATCAGCTATCAGCTTTATTCCTCGCGCAATTTCCCCCCCACGGGCGATACCCTGCGCATGCTCAAATCCGCCGGTTACGACGCCGTCGAAGGCTTCGGCGGCGTCTACCCCGATGAGGCTGCAGCCACGCCCTTGGCCGCTGACCTGAAATCCGTCGGGCTGACCATGCCAACCGGCCACTTTGCCGTGGACCATGTCGAGAAAGACCCCGATCAGGTGATCCGCATGGCGCGCACGCTGGGCATGGATACCATCATCTGCCCCTACCTGTTGCCTGATCAGCGCCCCACCGATGCCGCCGGCTGGACGGCCTTTGGCAAACGGCTGGAGGCGGCAGGTGCGCCTATCCGCGCGGCAGGCCTGAAATTCGGCTGGCACAACCATGACTTTGAATTTGTGTCCCTGCCGGGTGGTGAGGTGCCGCATGACCTGATGTTTGACGCAGCCCCTTCGCTTGGGTGGGAGATTGACGTGGCCTGGGTCGTCAAGGGCGGCAAAGACCCCGTGCGCTATATCATGCGCTATGGCCCGCGCATCCTGACAGCCCATGTCAAGGATATCGCCCCGCCGGGCGAAAAGGCCAATGAGGATGGCTGGGCCGATGTCGGCACCGGCGTTGTGCAGTGGAAGGCCGCCTATGCCGCGCTGAAGGCCGCAGGTTGCACGCGGTTCATCATGGAACATGACAATCCGTCCGACCACGCGCGGTTTGCGAAGAATTCGATCAGCGCATTGAAAGGGATGATGGCATGACCCTCAATTCCAATACGATGGGTATCGGCATCATCGGCTGCGGCAATATCTCGACCACTTACCTTGGCCTCGCCCCCCTGTTCAAAGGGCTGCAGGTTGTCGCCGTGGCCGACATGAACATGGAGACAGCCACCGCCCGCGCCGCGGAATACAAGGTGCAGGCACAAACGGTTGACGCGTTGCTGGCCAACCCCGATGTGGGCCTTGTCATCAACCTCACCATCCCCGCCGCACATTACGCCATCACGCGGCAGGCGGTTGAGGCGGGCAAGCATGTGTATTCGGAAAAGCCCGTCGTGCTGACACTGGCCGAAGGCGTGGCGCTGCGCGATCTGGCGGCGGCCAAGGGCGTGCGCATCGGGTCGGCCCCCGATACCTTCCTTGGTGGCGCGCACCAGCAGGTGCGCCAGATGATTGATGACGGCGCGATTGGCCGTGTGACGGCAGGCGGCTGCGCCTTCATGGGCCCGGGGATGGAGATGTGGCACCCCACGCCGCATTTCTTCTTTCAACCCGGCGCCGGCCCGATGCTGGACATGGGCCCCTATTACATCGGCAACCTGATCAATTTCCTTGGCCCCATCCGCCGTGTCGGGGCCTTGGCCAGTTCGGCCCACACCACCCGCACGGTCACCAGTCAGCCCAACGCCGGGCAGGTCATCCCGGTGAACACGCCCACGAACATCCACGCGCTGCTGGAATTTGCGGGCGGTGCCACCATTAACCTGTCGGTCAGCTGGGATGTGCAGGCCCACAAGCGCGTGAATATGGAGCTTTACGGCACGATGGGCAGCCTGTTCGTGCCCGACCCGAACTTCTTTGGCGGGGTGATCGAGATGGCGGGCAAGGACGGCAAGATTGCCCCGGTCAAGGGCTGGGATCACCCGTTGTCGAAAGACAATCAGGATCACGGGCGCGGCCCTTTGGCGAATTACCGCATGGCGGGCGTGGCTGATATGGTTGCGGCCATCGCCACGGGCCGCGATCACCGCTGTTCGTTCGAACGCAGCTTGCATGCCGTGGATGCGATGACCGCCGCACTGACATCTGGCGAAACCGGGCAATTCGTGACCCTGACCACCACCTGCACCCGCCCGGCCGCCCTTGGGCCGCAGGATGCCGCCGCCCTGCTGGTCTGACCGGCCGGATAAGCCCCGCGCACGGTCTCCCAAGGGCGCGGCGGCTGATGGGCGAGGGGGGCGGCGCATGCCCTCCTCGCCACATTTACTGCGATGTTGGGGCTTGATCCGTGCGGCGGGCGTGGCCTAAAAGGGCGGGCTTTCGGACAGGATTCCATGGACGCGACACCCCGCAAGATCCCCAGCCACGAGGTCACCTACACCCGCATGCGGGATATGGTGCTGTTCGGGCGGCTGGAACCGGGGCAGCCGGTGACGATTCAGGGGCTATGCGCGGCGCTTGATGCAGGGATGACCCCGGTGCGCGAGGCGATCCGGCGGCTGACGGCAGAGGCGGCTTTGACGCCACAGGGGAACCGACGGGTATCGGTGCCGGTGCTGAGCGCCAAGGATGTGGATCAGCTGGCCTTTGCAAGGCTGGCGATTGAGCCGCATCTGGTGGAACTGGCCGCCGGGCGGGCCACCCCGGCCCTGATTGCGCGGCTGACGGCACTGGATGCGCAGGTGGATCAGGCAATTTCTGCCGGGCGCATCAGCGATTATCTTGAAAGCAACCACGCCTTTCACTTTGCGCTGTACGAGGCGTCTGATGCCCCGGTTCTGGTCGACATGGCCCGTGCCCTTTGGCTGCGGTTTGGCCCGTCCCTGCGTGTGGTCTGCGCGCGCTATGGCGCAGGCGTGCTGCAAGACCGGCATAAAGAGGCATTGGCGGCGATGCAGGACGGCGATTTGGCAGGGCTGGTGGCGGCCATGCGGGCGGATATCGTCGATGGGGTGGAAGGCGTGCGGGGGACGCTGAGCTAACGCGCCCAGTTTCCTGTTGCAAGGTCAGCAGCCGTGGGCAGCACGCCGAGTTGGTTCAGGCGGATTTCCACTGCACACGGCGGATTGTGACCTCATCCCGCACGGCATCCGGTTGGCGCGGCAAGTGCGGGGCCTGCCAGAAATCCGGCACGGACTGGATGAACGTTCCGCCATTCATTGGTACCACAAGCGCCGCTTCGGGCACATCGGCAGGGGTGAGGGTAAAGGGCAGCCAGCCCATCCAGCCGATGCCTTGGCGCGTGCGGTCAAGCGGGTGGTCGAACATGCGGTAAAGCGTGGGGCCAAAGGACAAATGCTGCGGACGCTGCTACGCGGTGGTGATGCGGATCATCTCGACATACTGCGCAGGGTCAGTGCCGAAACGCGGGTCGGCGCGGTAAAATGTGATCTCGGCGGCGGTACCAGAAATGCCGCCCCATCGCATTTCTGCCTTTAGGCCCATTCTGTTCAAATTGGGTTCCCCAGACCACATCAAAGGTCGGCACAAGACGAAGGGCAGACAGCCAGCGCTGAAAGGCCTGAACGCCTTCGTCAAAGGAAAAAGGAAGGCCGGGCAATCGCGCCACGAGTTTTAAGTCAATTCTACTCATTGATGTCCCATTCCGGATAAGGTCGATGCTCAGTCGTCGCATAAGGACCAAAGTTACTGATGTAGTCATGCATATATCGATTATAGGCCCAATTATGCATGACCCAATGAAGCATCGCTTGAGGTTGGCATAACCATACAACCGAATACTGACGATCAAACTCTCTCTTGTCCGCCGTCAAAGGCCCTGCCTCCGCCCATTCATATGGTTCGGGTGTGTAATCGGCGGGATCAACAAACATGAAGCCGTACTTCCCCTTTGCCTCGATCAATTGGCAGATCGTTTGATCAACCCCATCAAATCTCACCGCCTGAAACATCCATTCCTCAATCTGGTTTCCCACCCACCTGAACCACGGGATCACCCAGTTCTGATACTGGGCCCCGCTCAGTTTGGATGCATCGGTTCCGGTAAACGTACGGAAAATCGCATGGCCTTGTTTCCTCGGCTCACACTCCGGGCAACTCTCACATTCCTGCATCTCTTCGGTCGTTGTCGTCGTCTCGCTTTCGGTCTGCCCTTCCGGCTGGGTCTCGGCGTCCGGGTCGCGAAGGCGCGGTATGTAGGGTGGGCGGTGCGGAACGGGCGGCGGAGGTGGTGGAGGCTCAGGATCGGGGCGCGGACGCACGGGTCCCGGAACACGGCGTGTGATCACAAAATCCGGTTTGCCCCGGAAGAGCCGGATCAGCGCCCCGATGCCGTCTGCAATAGCCTCGCCGCGCCCCATCCTACCACCACACCAGATCAGGCCGCCTAACGCCCCCAATTTCCGCTGGCAAGGTCATCCCCCGTAGGCAGCACGCCCAGCAGGTTCAGGCGGATTTCCACGTCCTGCACACGGCGGATTGTGACCTCATCCCGCACGGCATCCGGTTGGCGCGGCAAGTGCGGGGCCTGCCAGAAATCCGGCACGGACTGGATGAACGTGCCAGCGTTCATTGGCATGACAAGCGCCGCCTCGGGCACGTCAGCGGGGGTAAGGGCGAAGGGGATCCAGCCCATCCAGCCGATGCCTTGGCGCGTGCGGTCAAGCGGGTGGTCGAACATGCGGTAAAGCGTGGGGCCGAATGACAGATGCTGCGGGCGCTGCCAAGCGGTGGTGATGCGGATCATTTCGACATACTGCGCAGGGTCAGTGCCGAAACGCGGGTCGGCGCGGTAAAATGTGATCTCGGCGGCGGTACCAGAAATGCCGCCCCATCGCATTTCTGCC
>JALOSO010000204.1 GCA_025458385.1 Paracoccaceae bacterium
CCTGCGAAACCGCCAAAGGCAATCAACGGCAACCATCACATCACGGGCGTGACCGCCGATGTGAAAGGCAACGTCGACTTCTGGTCGCGCATCATGGGGCTGAAGTTCGTCAAGAAGACCCTGAATTTTGAGACGACCTTCCGCTATCACACCTACTTTTCCGATGCCGAAGGTGCGCGCGGATCAGTGGTCACCTTTCTGGAATTCAACGATGCGCCAAAGGCGCTGCCCGGCAAGGGCAACCACTGGGCCGCAATGCTGCGCGTGCGGTCGAACGAGGCGCTGGATTACTGGCAGGACCGTCTGACGCAGAACGAGGTCTTCTCGGAACTGATCCGCCTGAACCCGACACAACCCCGCCGCCTGCTGTTTCAGGATGGCGAGGGTCACAATGTCGAGTTGATCGTATCGGATGCCACTGACGCGCCGCAGGCGTTTCCGGCCAGCGAAATCCCGGCTGAATTCCGCATCACGGGGATCGAGGGCATCCGCTCGTGCTGCACGCTTGATGATCTGGCGCCCTATGCGACGCATATGGGGGCGGTGCGGAATGATCAGTTTGGCCGCTGGGAATTCAACGGGGCAAACCGGTCAGCCCGCTGGTATACGGCCCCGGTTCCGAACCGGCCCTGGCAGGAATTCGCGGTGGGGGTGTGGCACCATCTGGCCATCGATGCGGATGCCGATCTGCAGGGATGGCGCGACTGGGCACATGCCGGGCCAATTCCGACGACACCGGTCTATGACCATTACGTGTTTGACAGCGCCTATACGCTGACCCCGGGTGGTGTCATCGAACTGTGCAACGACGGGCCCGGCCTGCTGTTTGATCAAAAGCCCGAGGAATTGGGCGAACGTCTGGCACTGGCCCCACGGGTTGAACCGTTGCGCCGGCGGCTGGAGGCGGAACTGACGCCAATCGTCAACCCGCGCAACCCCGATGGCACGTTGAAATCGGCGGCCAAGGCCCGCGCGGCCTGACGGCACGCTGTGATCTGCGGGCGGGGCTGTCAGTGTCCCGCCCACGCCCAACGGCCAACAGACCGGCCGCCACGCATAAACAGTGGCGCCCTGCCCCGGAGACTGCCATGAAAATCGGACCGGAGTCGCGCCGCCAAAGCGCCATTTCCACCTCGACACCAGACCAGATCACCGTACGCGGGCTTGACCTGTGCAGTGATCTGATCGGGCGGATCAGCTTTACCGACCATGCCTGGCTTCTGGTCACCGGACAGTTGCCCAGCCGGGCGCAGGCCGCAGCACTTGACGCCTGTCTGGTGGCGATTGCGGAACACGGCCTTGTGCCCAGCGTGCAGGCGGCCCGCATGACCTATGCCGCCGCACCCGAAGCCCTGCAAGGGGCTGTTGCAGCCGGGCTTCTGGGCTGCGGTTCGGTCATTCTGGGGGCGGCCGAGGATGCCGCACGCTTTCTGTCCGGCATTGCCGCCGGGGATGACGATATCGAAGGCCGGGCCCGTGCCGCAATCACCCGGCTGCGCGCCGAAAAGCGGCCCATCCCCGGCTATGGCCACCCCCTGCACAAGGCCGAAGACCCCCGCACCACCCGCCTGCGCGCTGTGGCGGCAGACACCGGCCAGCAAGGGCGGCACTGGCAGGCCGCCGATACGGTGGCACGGCTGATCCCCGAAATCACGGGCAAGACGCTGACGCTGAACGTCTCTGGCGCGATCCCGGCGCTGATGCTGGATGCGGGCTATCCGATGCTGGCGATGAAGGGTGTGCCCCTTCTTGCGCGCACGGCCAGCCTGATTGCCCACCTGCTGGAAGAGCGTCAAAGCCCGATCGGTTTTGCGCTGTCCGAGGCCGGTGCAGCCGCCATCGGCTATGACGGGCCTGCCGTGGAAAGGGCTGCAGAATGACCTTTTCATCCGGCCCTTTGCAGGGCATCCGCGTGGTCGAACAGGGGACGTTCATCACCGGCCCCTGCTGCGGCATGATGCTGGCCGATCTGGGCGCCGATGTCATCAAGATCGAAACCCCTGGCAGCGGGGATCCCTATCGCGCCTATCAGACCGGCATCTATTCCGCGCATTTTCAGGCCTATAACCGCAACAAACGGTCCCTGACGCTGGATCTGAAATCACCCGCAGACCAGCAGCTGCGTGATCATCTGGTGGCCGAGGCTGATGTCTTCATCCAGAATTTCCGGCCAGGTGCTGCCGAACGGCTGGGCGCGGGCCATGCGCGGCTGACAGCGATGAACCCCCGGCTTGTCTATACCTCAATCTCGGGGTTCGGGGCGACCGGGCCCTATGCCGGGCGCCCGACCTATGACAGCGTGGCACAGGCGCTTTCGGGGTTTCTGTCGGTCGTCACCGACCCGGATCAGCCGCGCTTTCTGGGGCCGGCGCTGGCCGATGCGATTACCGGCATCTATGCGGCCTATGGCACGCTGGGCGCGCTGGTGGCACGGGGGCGCACAGGCAAGGGCGCGCATGTCGAAGTCAGCATGATGGAGGCCATGGCGCATTTCGCCATCGAACCCTTTACCGCGCTGTTCGCCCTGGGCAAGGCACCCGCACCGAATGACCGCCCGCGTCTTGCGCAGGCCCATATCCTGCGCACGGCAGATGACCGGTTGGTCGTGATCCATCTGTCCAGCCTTGATAAATTCTGGGATGAACTGACAGCCGCCCTTGATGCGCAGCACCTGCGCGACGATCCGCGCTTTGCCACACGGCTGGCCCGTGTTGCGCATTTCGATGCGCTGCATGCCGCACTGGAGGCGATCACCCTGACGCGCAGCCGGGCCGCGTGGGTGGCGATCATGGATGCGCGGGATGTGCCCTTTGCTGCGGTGAATTCGATTGCCGAGGCCGCGCAAGACCCGCAGGCACAGGCCCTTGGGCTGATCGTGCCCTTGCTGCAGGATGGCACGGATGCCGCCAGCCACACGGTGCGCCCGGCCATTTCTATCGACGGGCGGCCCGAGATGTCAGTGGCACCGGCGCCACGGCTTGATGCCGATGGCCCGGCGATCCGTGCTGCCCTGCAGGCGGACAATGCCTGGCCGGGCAGGCCGGACACACCCAAACGCAATGCCGCGTGACGGCGCAAAACTGATCAGAACAACGGGGGACAACGAAGATGGCCAAGATACTTGTACTTTACTATTCAAGCTGGGGTCATGTGGAACAGATGGCCGAGGCCGCAGCTGAAGGCGCACGCAGCGCCGGGGTCAGCGTCGATATCCGGCGGGTGCCGGAACTGGTGCCCGAAGATGTGGCCAAGGCCGCATATTACAAGCTGGATCAGGCAGCGCCGATCGCGACGGTCGAGGAGCTGCCGCAATATGACGGGATCATCTTTGCTACGCCAACACGGTTCGGCATGATGGCCGCCCAGATGAAGAACTTCATCGACCAGACGGGCGGGCTGTGGTTCACCAATGCGCTGATGGGCAAGGTGGGATCGGTCATGGTGGCCACGGCCGCGCAACATGGTGGGCAGGAATCGACAATCCTGAACTTTCACACGGTGTTGCTGCATCATGGCATGGTCATTGTCGGCCTGCCTTATGCCTATGCGGCGCAAAACGGATCGGAAGAGGTAAAGGGCTGTTCGCCCTATGGTGCCTCTACCATCACGAATTCGGATGGGTCACGCCAGCCATCAAAGATCGAACTGGACGGCGCGCGCTATCAGGGGGCCTATGTCGCCCGTACGGCAGCGGCACTGGCGGCGGCAAAGGGCTAAGGCCGCCTTAGCCCGCCGCAAAGCGCAGGCGGCGCAGATGCGGCGCGAAATGCGCGAGCCGGTCTTGCGTGGCCTGCAACGCCGCAACAGCCGCGTCAATGGTGACAGGGATGAACCGGAAGGGCACGCCGGGCCGCAACTGCGCAAGGATGGGCAAATCGGCCCGGATGACCGTGCCGATCTTGGGGTAGCCGCCCGTCGGCTGACGGTCCGCCATCAGCACGAAGGGCTGGCCATCCCCGGGCACCTGTATCGCGCCCATGGCAATGCCGTCCGATACGATGTCATGCCCGGCAAGCGCGGGCAGGGGCGGGCCAGTCAGACGATAGGCCATCCGGTCAGACCGGGGGGAAACGGCATAGGGGCCGGCCTGCAGGGCGGCATGGCTGTCTGGCCCGAACAGATCATCCTGCGGGCCGGGCACATAGCGCAGGGCATCCGGCCCCGGCGGCAAAGGCGGCAGAATAAGACCCTGATCAGGCTGGCCTTCCTGCGCCGCCCGACCGGGATCGACAGCCTGCAAGGTATCACCCGTTTGCACCGGCCCAGGCCCAAGGCCTGACCGCAGATGCGTGGCGCGGCTGCCCATCACGGGCGGCGCATCAACCCCGCCGGGCAGGGCCAGATAGGCCCACATGCCCCCCGCGGGGCCCGGCCGGATGATCAGCCGCTGCCCCTTTTGCAATGTCAGTGCCACGCGGCCCGGCAAACGGTCTTTGCCCCGCTCGACCGAAAAGCCGGGTGCGACAACCGCCAATCGCAGCGGCCCGGCCGGGGCCGTGCAGATCAGGCCCGTGGGGCCGATCTCGATCACCGCCGCATCGGGCGGATTTTCCAGCAACCGGTTTGCCAGTTGATGCGAAAACCAGTCCATCGGCCCGGCCGGTGTCACACCGAACCGCAGAAACCCGTGGCGGCCCCGGTCCTGCAGGGTGGTGGCCGGACCGGCCTGCAGGATGTGCAGCACCGTCATGCGCCCTGCCTCCCCGGCACCCGGCGCATCAGAACCTCACCTGCTGCGGCGCGCTGTTGCAGGGCCGCAAAGGCCCCGGCATCAACCGGGTCAAACTGCAGCCTGTCACCCGGCGACAGCGGAAATGCAGGGTCTTGGCCCGGCATGAACAGCCGCGCGGCTGTGCGCCCGATGATATGCCAGCCCGAAGGCATCGGCCCCGCGGCAACAATGGCCTGCCCCCCGGCAATGATCAGCGCACCCGCCGGGATCATCTCGCGTGGCGTTGCGCGACGCGGCAGGGTCAACGCCGGGGGCAGGCCTGACAGATAGGCCCAACCCGGCGCGAACCCATACATCACGATACGATAGGTCGCCCCGGCATGCAGGGCGATCACCCGGTCGGCTGCAAGGCCCGTGGTTCTGGCGACATGGCCGATATCATCGGCAAATTGCGGATCGTAACAGGCGGGCAGGCACCACAGACGCCCGGTTGTCGCCACGGGTGCGCCCTGCGACAGCAACTGGCCGATGTGGCCGATCAGGCTGGCGCGCGGCAGAACCAGCGGATCGTAATGCAGCATCAACGACCGATAGGTCGGCACGCTTTCAAGCAGGCCTTGCAGGGGCGCTGCCAGCAGGGCCAGATCCAGCGCCAGCACCTGCTCTGCCAGTCGGTCATCAATCACCGTGCCGAATTCAACCACAAGCGCCGCTTCGCCCGCGTCACGAAACCGGGGAAAGCCCGTCATTGCCGTTCCGCCGCAAAGGCGCGCAGCGACAGACCCGCTGCCTGCAAGGCCGCCCGCACCGCGCGCGCAAGGTCAACTGCGCCGGGCGTATCGCCATGCAGGCAAAGACTGTCCAACCGCAGGAAAAGCCAAGTGCCGTCCTGCGCCTGAACGCGCCCATCGCGCGCCATGATCACCGCCCGCTTTGCCACAAGGCCTGTGTCATGCAGCACGGCGCCCGGCTGCCCGCGCGGCACCAGCCGCCCGTCTGCATCATAGGCCCGGTCCGCAAAACCTTCGGCAAAGACCCGCAGCCCGGCGCGCGCGCCTTCGCTTGGCATGGCTGACCCGCGCGATGGCCTGCGCTACCCCCGGCGTGCTGGCCGCAAGATTGTAAAGCGCCCCATGCGGTTTGACATAGGCCAGACGCGCCCCGCAATCGGCGGCGGCCTGTGCTGCATCTTCCAACTGTCCGGTCACCATCCGGGTGATTGCGGCATCGGTCATGGGCACCACGCTGCGGCCGAAATCCGCCCGGTCGGCATAACCCGGGTGCGCGCCCAGCGTCACGCCCTGCGCCACAGCTGTGCGGATGGTTGCGCGCAGCACATCCGGCCCACCGGCATGCGCCCCGCAACACAGGTTGGCCGAGCTGACGATCCGCAACATCGCCGCATCGTCACCCACCCCTTCGGCAAGGTCGGCGTTCAGATCAATCCTATGGGACATGGCACCAGACATGCGCCTATCCTGTCCGGCCCCGGCCATCTTTGCAACATGACTGCCGGGCCCGGCCTAATCTGCCATGCAGGCCTGCAAGCGGCGGCGTTGCTGGCCGCTGCTGTCAAAGTTTGCAGGATCCAGCCAGGCCTGATAGCCCGCCTTCAGGCGCGGCCAGTCCTGATCGATCACGGAAAACCACGCCGTATCGCGGTTCAGGCCCTTGACCACCATATGCTGGCGAAACACGCCTTCAGCCGTAAAGCCAAAGCGCAAGGCCGCCGTCTTTGACGGCACATTGTCATTGTTGCATTTCCATTCGAAACGCCGGTATCCCAGCCCGTCAAACGCCAGCTGCATGAACAGGAACAACGCCTCGGTCGCGCCGCGTTGGCGGGCAATCAGCGGCCCCCAGTAGATATTGCCAATCTCGATCACCCCGAAACTGGCGTCGATCCGCATCAGCGCCTGCCGCCCGGCTACCTGCCCGCTTGCCTTGTCAATCACCGCAAAGAACAGCGGATCACTGCCAGCCGCCACACGCGTGATCCAGGCTGTCAGCGTGGCAAGGTCATCGGTCGGTGTTTCGAACAACCAACGGAACTTCTGTTCCGCATCCGGCACCGCTGCGGCGGCAAACAGACCGGCGGCATGCCGCGCCGCATCAAGCGGTTCAAGGCGCACGTACCGCCCGTCAATCGCCTGCCGCGCCGGCAAGGGGCGCGGTGTCCATTGCGAAAGATCGATTGTCATCGCTGGCCTTTCAGATCAGATGATCGCTTTTTCCAGAATGCCCTGTCCTGCAAGCACCCGGTCAAAATGCAAGGGCGCCAGATCAAGGCTGCGATAGCCGCCATGGATGATCAACTCCGCCGTTCCGCGCCCCATGGCGGGCGATTGTTGCAGCCCGTGGCCGGAAAA
>JALOSO010000205.1 GCA_025458385.1 Paracoccaceae bacterium
CTGTTGACCCGTGCCTTGGGTGACCGTGCCTCATCGCGATTGATCTGGGCGGTCGGGGCCGCGGAAAATCAGGCGGAAGGCGTGGGGCTGGTGCTGGCCGCGCCCGAATTCAACCGGAGGTAAGGGTGATGCGCATGAACCGGCGTTTTCTGTTGCGCGGTCTGGCCGGTGTGGCCTGTTCGGCGGCGGCGCATCCCTTCCTGTCAACCGTGACGCTGGCGCAGTCAGACGGCGCCGCCCCCCTTGGCGATCACCGGCTGATCGTGGTGATCCTGCGGGGCGCGATGGATGGGCTTGATGCCGTGCAGCCCGTGGGCGACGCCGATTTCGCGCGCCTGCGGCCCACGCTGGCCGGTGGTGGCACTGATCTGGACGGATATTTTGCGCTGCACCCCGAGCTTGCGGGCCTAATGCCACTGTGGCAGGCGGGCAGTCTGGGGCTGGTGCATGCCACATCAACCCCTTACCGCGACAAACGCAGCCATTTTGACGGGCAGGACATGCTTGAGGCAGGCACGGGGATGGATGTGCCCCCTGGGTCAGTGCGCGATGGGTGGCTGAACCGGATGCTGCAGGCGGTGCCGGGCCTGTCTGCGGAAACGGCCTATGCCCTGGGCCGCGAGGCGCAGCCGTTGTTGGGCGGGGCGGCACCGGCCCGCCTTTGGACACCGGATGTGACGCTGGACCTGTCGGCGCAAAGCCGGTTGCTGCTGGAACATGTCTATCACGATGATGACCTGTTCCGCGAGGCGGCAGCCGAGGCGATGGATCTTGCGGCCATGGGCCTGCCAGAGGATGGCAGCGATGCGGCAATGGCCGCACCGGGTGCGGCGCGGTTGCGCGATATCGATGCGCTGGTCGATTTCGCAGCGGCGCGTCTGTTGGCCGAAACGCGGATTGCCGCGTTTTCGCTGTCAGGCTGGGATACCCATCGGCGGCAAAAGGCGGTGATCGGCCTGTCATTCCGACGGCTGCAGCATCTGGTGACGCGGATGCAGACCGGTCTGGGGGGCGAAATCTGGGGCAAGACGGTCTTGCTGGCCGTCACGGAATTCGGGCGTACCGTGGCGGAAAACGGGTCCGGTGGCACAGATCACGGCACAGGCGGGGTGATGCTGATGGCCGGCGGGGCGGTGCGTGGCGGGCGCGTGCTGGGCCAGTGGCCCGGGCTGGCCGAGGCCGCGCTGTATGACCGGCGTGACCTGATGCCGACATCGGATGTGCGGGCCTGGGCGGCCTGGGCCATGCGCGGCCTTTACGGCTTTGACAGGGCGCTGCTGGAGGGGGCTGTGTTTCCGGGCCTGCAGATGGGGGATGATCCGGGCATACTGCTGTAGCTGCGGGCAGGGTGCCCTGCGACAACGGCAATGACATCGGCAATGACAACGGCGCTGCGCCCGCCTTTTGCCGCGCACGTCCGGCACCCTCCGTCCTGCCACGGGTGACCCTCCACCGGGGGTGGTCCGTGGGGACGCTGACCTTGTCAGCGCTGGCTTTGGGGTGCCGCTTTAGCCGTCAAAGGCCGTGTCGCGCGTGGCCCGGATCCGGTCGCGCAGCAGATGCGACAATTCAGTCATCGTTCCGCCTTCGCCCACCGCATCCGCTGCCGCGGCCAGGGCCTGATCGCGCGTGCTGCGCGCAACCCCGCCAACAAACCCGGCAAGATATCGCCGGGCATGCATATCGCCGTCGCCCGCCGCCAGTGTTGCCGCCCGCTTCAGATCATCGCACAGCGACATCGGATCAGGGGCAATCTGCCCCTCATCGGTTGCAGGAACCGCGCGGCGGTCTGGCAGGTGGCGCAGGATCAGTGCCTGAAAGGCCGCAAGGCTGGCGATCGGTTTTTCAAAGAACCCGTCTGCGCCAGCGGCAAGGGCGGCATTGCGGCCATCAAGATCGCCCGATGTGCCCAGGATCAGCCCCAGACGCGGGCTGCGCAGGGCCAGGCTGCGGATCAGCGCCTCACCCCGGCCATCGGGCAGGCCAAGATCGATCAGCACCACATCCGGACGATACAGCGCCAGATGCGCCTCTGCGCCACGCAGGCTGTCAGCCCGACGCAGGCGGGCACCCGACCGCTGGCATAACAGGCGCAACGCATCGGAAGAAAACCGGCTGTCCTCAACCGCAAGCAAGGTCATCCCTTGCAGGGGCAGGGGCCCGCGGGCGGCAAGCAGGCCGGGATCGGCCGGATCAATCGTTGGCATGGCAGGCCCCCACTTTGCGATCAGGATACGCGCAGGGCCGATCATGCGCTGCGGGATGCTAACGAAGAATGAACAGCCGCTGATTTCGTCCCTTGTCGCGGCAAGGGCCCGCACCCATAACCACCAAAGGGGGCAGGCCGTGCCCAGCATGCACAGGGGGACAGCATGATCGGACGATTGAACCACGTGGCCATTGCCGTGCCCGATCTGGAGGCCGCCGCCGCCCAGTACCGTGATACGCTGGGCGCCGTGGTCCGCGCGCCGCAGGCCGAACCGGCCCACGGGGTTACGGTCGTCTTCATTGACCTGCCCAACACCAAGATCGAGCTTTTGCACCCCTTGGGTGCGGAATCGCCCATTCAGGGGTTTCTTGACAAGAACCCGGCCGGTGGCATTCACCATATCTGCTACGAAGTTGACGATATCATCGCCGCGCGCGATCAGTTGCGTGCCGCCGGGGCACGGGTGCTGGGCACGGGAGAGCCGCGGATCGGCGCGCATGGCAAACCCGTGCTGTTCCTGCATCCGAAGGATTTCAACGGCTGCCTTGTGGAACTGGAGCAGGCATGAGCATTACCGGCGCCATTGTCGTTTATGCCGTCACCTGGTTCATGGTGTTCTTTGTGGTGCTGCCGCTGCGCTTTACCTCGCAGGGGGATACGGGCGAGGTTGTGCCGGGCACACCGCGCGGCGCACCAGCGACCGAGAATGTCGGCCAGAAGGCACGTATCACAACGATCGCCGCGACGATCATCTGGGCTTTGATCTGCGGCATCATCCTGTCTGGCTGGATCGGTATCCGCGACTTTGACTTCATGGGCATGATGCCACCCGAGGTGCCTTAGCCCTGCAGGCGCAGGCGGTGGAACAGATGGGTAAAGGTTGCGGCGCCCAAGACCGGTATCAGCAGGTTCAGCAAGGGCACTGACAGCGGCGCGGCCATCAGGATACCGGCCATCCAGACCGTTCCCGCATGCTGGCGGCGCAGGGCACGCGCCGCATCGCGGGGCAAGCGGCGTTCAGCGGCCATCGTAAAGTATTCGCGGCCCAGCAAGTAGCCATTGAGCACCCAGAAGGCGACGGGGGCCAGCGGCCCGGCAAAGGCATAGGCCACCAGCGCCACAAGATTGATCAGCATGACAAGGCCGAAAAAATTCAGCGCGCCGATGGCCGTGTCCAGCAGGGGCAGCGGGGTGACCGGGGGCAAGGCGGGGTAGTGCCGGTCTTCGACAGCTTGCGCGACGGTATCCAGAAACAGCCCGGAAAAGGCCGAGGCGACAGGCACCATCAAGAACACCGACAGCCCGAACATCAGCAGGATCGAGCCGATGCCAAGCAGGGTTTCAAGGCCGCCAACAGGGCCGACAAAAGGGATATGGACGCTGTCAGGCACCAGCCGGTCGATCAGCCACAGGCTGGCGGCATAGACGCCGACAAGCAGGGCCAGCGTCAACAACAACCCAAGCGCCGTAACCCGCAGAAAGCGTCGGTCGCCGATCTGGCCCACGGCCTTGGTGAAGCAGCCCCAGATCATGCGTCAAGATAGGTGACGATCCGCGCAAGGTCAGGGCGCGGGCGGTCGGGGGCATCGGCACCTGCCGGGGTGGCGATGTGGATGATGCCCGCCACCGTTTCGGCCCCGGTCGTGCCAAAGGCTGCGGCGGTGAAGACCGGATCATGTGCTGGCCAACCGCTCAGCCAGCAGGCCCCCCAGCCTGCGGCCTCGGCGGCATTGACAATTCCCATGCAAAGCGCGCCCGCCGACAAAAGTTGTTCGACAGCGGGCACCTTGTCGGAGGGTTTCGGTGACGCGATCACAACGACGGCGAGTTGACCGATGTCATATTGTCCGCGTCCCTTGGCGACCTGTTCCGCGTCCATTGCGCGCTGATGCGCCCGCTGTTCGGCAAGTTGCGCCAACCGCCCAAAGGCTGCACCCCGCACGATGACCATGCGCCAGGGTTCAAGCTTGCCATGGTCAGGCACGCGCGTTGCGAGCGTCAGAATTTCGTGCAGTGCTGCGTCATCCGGCACAGGCCCGGTGAACAGCTTGGCCGGACGGGACCGGCGTGCCGCCAGAAATGCAAGGGCAGCGGGGTTGCGAGCGGGCATGAAAACCTCTGGGCCGGGCGTGCGAGCTGTTCATTGGGCCAAGGTTGCGGCGCGGTCAAGGGCCGTGGCGGCGGCAGGCCGATCTTGACGGCGGTGTGCTTCAGGGCCGACACCGGGTGCAACCGCTGGAAAAAGGACCATCCGCATGACCCTGCCACTGCCGCTGACCATTGCCATCGTGATCGCTGCCGGAATGGCGCTGTCCACACAGGCGCCGTTGAATGCAGCCCTGGCCCGCACCCTGGGCCAACCGGTTGCGGCGGCGGCGGTGTCCTTTGGCGTGGGGTTCATGGTGCTGACCCTGTTGTCGCTGCTGTTGGGTGGGCCCGGGCCGCTGACCCGCCTGCCTGCCGCCACGTGGTGGCAGGTCACGGGCGGGATTCTGGGGGCTTTCTATGTCTGGGCCGTGATCTGGGGTGTGCCGATGCTGGGCGTGGTGACAACGGTTGCCGCGCTTATCCTTGGGCAGATGGTTGCCGCATTGGTGCTTGATGCCACCGGCCTGTTTGGTCTGCCCGTGCATGCGGTGTCACCCACGCGCCTTGCGGCCGCCGGGCTGGTTGCTGCCGGGCTGGTCATGTCACGGCTATAGACAGCAGGCCGCGTCAAACGCCACGCCGCGCGTCTGCCCCCCGCGTTAGCCCCGCGTCAGCCGATAGCTGCCTTCTGGCAGGTCCAGCGCCGCCGCCAGATCGGCCACCTGCGCCAATGACAGCGTCAGGCGCAACGGCGCCCCTGTCAGCGGGTCGGGCTGTTCGATCGTGATGCAATCGTCAAACGCGGCGATTGTCACATCTTCCTGCAGATGACCCGGGCCTTCATCAACCAAGGTGATGACCGTCGCGTCGAATTCATGCTCGATGGTAAACATGCCGCTAGGCTAGGGCAGGGGCCCCGGCGCGCGCAAGGTGAATTTGATGTGATCAGGGCTGGTGCGCAGCGGGGAATTTGCTAGGTCAGGAACAGACCCCCGACCCTTGGACGGAGCCTTGCATGACCCGCGCCCTTGCCCTGATGACTGCGCTGGCGCTGGCAGGCTGCGTGCCTGTCTCCGGCCCGGTCGCCACCGGCGGTGGCCCGCTGCCTGATCTTTCCAAGGGACGCAGCCAACCTGCCGCTGCCGTGGCGGGACCGGTGTTTGCCACCTCGCCCGAACAGGCTGTGGGTACCTTTATCTCTGTCGTTGAACAGGTGGAACCTGTGGCCGAGGCGATGTGCCGTCAGCGCGCAAGGTTCGGTGTGAACTGTGATCTGCAGATCGTCGTCGACAGCCGCCCCGGTGCCCCTCCGAACGCCTTTCAAACTGTTGACGGGCGCGGGCGGCCTGTCGTCGGCTTTACCATCGCGCTGATCGCCGATGCCCGCAATGCCGATGAAATCGCCTTTGTCATGGGGCATGAGGCCGCCCATCA
>JALOSO010000206.1 GCA_025458385.1 Paracoccaceae bacterium
CAGATCGAGTTCTTTGCAAAGATCATGGTGCCCGCCGCGGCCCCGTATATCTTTTCCGGCCTGCGGATCGGCGTCGGCTTGGCCTGGCTTGCGATCGTAGCGGCCGAAATGCTGACGGGCGGGGTGGGCATCGGCTTTTTCATCTGGGATTCGTGGAATTCGTCGCTGTTGACCGATATCTTCGTGGCGCTTCTTTACATCGGCCTGACCGGTTTCGCGCTGGATCGACTGGTGGCCATGATCGGCCGCTGGGTCAGCCGTGGCACGATGGCATGAGGGGGCAGGGCAGATGAGCTATCTGAAAATCGATCGCGTGACCAAAAGCTTTCCAGCGGCAGGTGGGCGCGAGAACGTGGTGCTGAACGATATCCGCCTGACCATCGAGAAGGGAGAGTTCGTCTCGATCATCGGACATTCGGGCTGCGGAAAATCAACGTTGCTGAACCTGATCGGCGGCCTGACGCAGGTGACGACAGGCGCGATCAAACTGGAAGGGCGCGAGGTGAACGCACCGGGGCCGGACCGGGCCATTGTCTTCCAGAACCACAGCCTGCTGCCCTGGTTAAGCGTGTATGACAATGTCAGGCTTGGGGTGCAGAAGGTCTTCGGCCAGACCAAAAGCCGGGCAGAACGGCATGACTGGATCATGCAGAACCTTGATCTGGTGCAGATGGCCCATGCGGCCGACAAGCGCCCGGGCGAGATTTCGGGCGGGATGAAACAGCGGGTGGGCATTGCACGCGCGCTGGCGATGGAGCCGAAAATCCTGCTGCTGGATGAACCGTTCGGAGCGCTGGATGCGCTGACGCGGGCGCATCTGCAGGATGCGGTGATGGACATCCATGCGCGGCTTGGAAACACGATGATCATGATCACGCATGACGTGGACGAGGCGGTGCTGTTGGCGGACCGGATCGTGATGATGACCAATGGCCCGGCCGCCACGATCGGCGATGTGCTGACGGTGCCGCTGGCGCGCCCGCGTGACCGGATCGCGCTTGCCAGCCACCCTGATTACGTGCGCGCGCGCGAGGCTGTGCTGCGCTTTTTGTATGAACGCCACCGCTTTGTGGAGGCTGCCGAATGAAACAGAGATTGGTTGTGATCGGGGCCGGCATGGCCTCGGGGCGGATGCTGGAGCATCTTTTTGAGGCGGGCGGCAATTTCGATGTGACATTGTTCAACGGCGAACCACGGGGCAATTACAACCGGCTGATGTTGTCACCGGTCCTGTCGGGCGAAAAGACCTATGCGCAGATCGTCACGCATGATGCCGACTGGTATGCCGCGCATGGGGTGGACTGCCGCTTTGGTGAAGCTGTCGTGCGGATCGACCGGGCCAACCGCGTGGTCTATTCGAACGCGGGCGGGGTGCCCTACGATGCGCTGGTGATTGCCACGGGATCGGCGCCTTTCATCATCCCGGTGCCGGGCAAGGATTTGCCGGGTGTGTGCACCTATCGCGATCTTGAAGACACCAACGCCATGATTGCGGCCAGCCGACCGGGGGCAAAGGCCGTGGTCATCGGTGGGGGGCTGCTGGGGCTGGAGGCCGCCGCCGGCATGGCGGCACGCGGGGCCGACGTGACGGTGATCCATCTGATGGGACATCTGATGGAACGGCAGCTGGACCCGGCAGCAGGGTATCTTTTGCAAAAAGACCTCGAACAACGCGGTATCCGGGTGCATTGCAAGGGGGCGACAAAGGCGATTCTGGGCAAGGACCGGGTTGAGGCGGTGCTGCTGGACGACGGCACGGTTTACCCGGCTGATCTGGTTTGCATGGCCGTGGGCATCCGCCCCGAAGTGCGCCTTGCGAATGATGCGCACCTCGAGGTGGGGCGCGGGATTGCGGTTGATGACCAGTTGCGCACGTCTGACCCGGCGATCTTTGCGCTTGGCGAATGCGTGGAACATGACAAGCAGTTGTTTGGGCTTGTCGCACCGCTTTACGATCAGGCAAGGGTGCTGGCAACGACCCTGCTGGGCGAGGCGGCCGCGTTCCGTCCGGTGCAGACAGCGACCAAGCTGAAGGTGACAGGTGTCGATCTGTTCAGCGCAGGCGATTTCGCCGATGCGCCGGGACGCGAGGATATCGTCTTCCGCGATCCGGGGCGCGGCATCTACAAACGTCTGATCCTGGAAGGCGACCGGTTGATCGGTGCGGTGATGTATGGCGATACGGCGGATGGGGCGTGGTTCTTTGACCTGATCAAGCAGGGCCGGGACGTGACGCCGATGCGCGAAACGCTGATCTTTGGCCCGTCATTCCAGGGGGGGGCCCAAGCGGACCCTTTGGCAGCCGTTGCAGCCTTGCCGCATAGTGCGGAAATCTGTGGCTGCAACGGCGTCTGCAAGGGAAAGATCGTCGAGGCGATCTCGGCCGGGGCCACGACATTGGACGCGGTGCGCAGCCAGACCAAGGCCAGCGCCAGCTGCGGCACCTGCACGGGACTTGTCGAACAGGTCATGGCGCTGACACTGGGTGATGGTTTCACGGCAAACGCCAATCCACCAATGTGCAAATGCACGGACCACACGCATGAAGATGTGCGTCGCCTGATCAAGTCGATGGGCCTGAAATCCATTCCGGCGGTTATGCAGGAACTGGGGTGGAAAACGGTTGGCGGCTGTGCCTCGTGCCGGCCGGCGCTGAATTATTACCTGATTGCCGACTGGCCAACCGAGTACCGCGATGACCGGCAATCGCGTTTCGTGAACGAACGCAACCATGCCAATATCCAGAAGGACGGCACCTATTCGGTGGTGCCACGGATGTGGGGTGGGGTCACAACGCCGGCCGAGCTGCGGGCAATTGCCGATGCGGCCGAACGCTATCATGTGCCGATGGTCAAGGTGACGGGCGGCCAGCGGATTGATCTGCTGGGGGTGCAAAAGCAAGACCTGCCGGCGATCTGGGCAGATCTGAATGCGGCGGGCATGGTGTCGGGTCACGCCTATGCCAAGGGGCTGCGCACGGTGAAGACCTGTGTGGGGACCGAGTTCTGTCGCTTTGGCACGCAGGACAGCACCGGCCTTGGCATCCGGCTTGAGAAATTCCTGTGGGGGTCATGGACGCCTGCCAAGGTCAAGCTGGGGGTGTCCGGTTGCCCAAGGAACTGTGCCGAGGCGACGTGCAAGGATATCGGGATCGTCTGTGTGGACAGTGGCTATCAGATCAGCGTCGCGGGCGCGGCGGGTATGGATGTGCGCGAGACCGAGGCCTTGCTGACCGTCGCGACCGAAGATGACGTGATCGAGGTTGTTGCGGCCTTCACGCAGCTTTACCGCGAAAACGCGCGCTATCTGCACCGGATCTACAAATGGGTGGCCAAAGTGGGGCTTGAATGGTGTCGGGCGCAGGTGGAAGACCCGGTCACGCGGCGTGCGCTTTATGACCGGTTCATGGTTTCGCAGGCGATTTATCAGGTTGACCCATGGGCAGAACATGCCGCGACGCCCAAGGACTGGGCCCCGGTGGCCGATCTGACGCTCAGGGCGGCAGAATGACCCAATTCATTGATATTGCAGCGCTTGCGGAAATTCCACGGCAAGGCGCGCGCGTGGTCAAGACGACGGCAGGTTGCGTGGCGGTGTTTCGCACGGCGGATGATCAGGTCTTTGCCCTTGACGACCGTTGCCCGCACAAGGGGGGGCCGCTGTCCGAAGGCATTGTGCATGGTACGGCTGTGACTTGCCCGCTTCATGCTGCAGTGTTCGATCTGACAACCGGACAGGGCACGGACGAATGGCAGGTGAAAACCCATAACGTGCGGGTCGAGGCCGGGCGTGTGCTGCTGGATGCGGCATTTCTGGCACGGCGGTCGGCCGCGTGATGCAGGTGCCCCCCACCCCCATCCCCTCCCCACGGGGGGGAGGGGAGGCGCCCATTCGCACCACCTGCCCCTATTGCGGCGTGGGGTGCGGTGTGCTGGCCACGCGTGATGGCAAGGGCGGCATTGCCATCAAGGGCGACCCGGATCACCCGGCGAACCGGGGGCGGCTTTGTGTCAAAGGGGCTGCCTTGGGGGAAACGCTGTCGACCGACGGGCGGCTGGTGCAGCCGCTGGTGGCCGGGAAACCCGCGACGTGGGACGCGGCACTTGATCTGATCGCACAGCGGTTTTCCGACACGATTGCCACGCATGGGCCTGACTCGGTGGCGCTGTATGTTTCGGGCCAGCTTTTGACCGAAGATTATTATGTGGCGAACAAGCTGATGAAAGGCTTCATCGGCAGTGCCAATATCGATACGAACAGCCGCCTGTGCATGGCCTCATCGGTTGCCGGGCATCGCCGGGCCTTTGGAAGCGACACCGTCCCGGGCCAGTACGAAGATCTTGAACAGGCCGATCTGGTGGTGCTGGTCGGCAGCAACCTGGCCTGGTGCCATCCGGTGCTGCACCAGCGGCTGATGGCGGCGCGGGCCGCACGCGGCACAAAGGTTGTGGTCATCGATCCGCGCCGTACGGCCACCTGTGAAGACGCAGATCTGCATCTGCCATTGGCCCCCGGTGCGGATGCCCATCTGTTCAATCTGCTGCTGTGTCATCTGGCGGATCATGGCCACCTGTCGGCAGCTTTCGCCGGCCATATCACGGGGTGCAGTGCGGCCCTGGCGGCGGCACGGGCCAGCACAGGGGCCGATACGGGCCTGTCGCAGGCAAAACTTGATGCGTTCCTGCAGCTTTGGGCGCAACATGCGCGGGTGGTGACTGTCTATTCCCAGGGCATCAACCAGTCGGACAGCGGCACGGACAAGGTCAACGCCATCCTGAACTGCCATCTGGCCACGGGCCGGATCGGACATCCCGGCATGGGGCCGTTTTCTGTCACCGGGCAGCCCAACGCGATGGGCGGGCGCGAGGTCGGCGGGCTGGCCAACATGCTGGCCTGTCATCTTGATCTGGAGAACCCCCTGCACCGCACGGCTGTGCAGGGCTTTTGGGCAAGCCCGGTGATGGCGGCAAAACCGGGGCTAAAGGCGGTGGACATGTTCCGCGCCGTGGAAAGCGGGCAGATCAAGGCGCTGTGGATCCTGCATACCAACCCAGCGGTGACAATGCCCGAGGCTGATCGGGTGGCAAAGGCCATCGCGGCCTGTGACTTTGTGGTGGTCAGCGACCTGTGGCCGGATACCGACACGGCCAGACTGGCCGCTGTTCTGCTGCCTGCGGCGGGCTGGGGCGAAAAAGATGGCACGGTCACCAATTCGGAACGCATGATCAGCCGCCAGCGGGCGTTTCAGCCTGCGCCCGGTCAGGCGCGGGCCGATTGGTGGCAGTTGGCCCAAGTGGCGCAGCGCATGGGCTTTCACGGATTTGACTGGGAGGGGCCCGCCGCGATCTTTGCCGAATATGCCCGACTTTCGGGCATAGCGGGCCAGCTGGGTAGCGATTTCGATATCGCAGGCATGGCGGGCGCAGATTATGCAAGCCTTGCGCCCTTTGTCTGGCCGCAAACCGCAGACCGGCAGGGCGGACGGTTTTTTGGTGATGGTGCGTTTCATACGCCCGATGGCCGGGCGCGGATGATCCCGGTTGCAGCGCGCCTGCCTGCGGGTCTGGCTGAAGACACCCCCTTTCGGCTGAATACCGGGCGGGTGCGCGACCAGTGGCACAGCATGACCCGCACAGGCCTTGCGCCGCGGCTGTTGCAGCATCTGGGTGAACCGTTTCTGGAAATCCATCCGCAGGATGCCCGC
>JALOSO010000207.1 GCA_025458385.1 Paracoccaceae bacterium
TTCGTGCATCAGGCGTTTTGCGCCACATGGGATGTGCGCTTCATCTCTGTCACCGAGGCTTGGGCGCAGTTTGCCGTCGCTGGCCCCATGGCCAAGCACCTGCTGAACACGCTTGCCCCCATGCCTGACCTGCCTTTCATGGGATGCGCGCCGGTTCACTTGAATGGCGTGCAGGGCCGCCTGTTCCGCATCTCTTTCTCGGGCGAGGTCGGCTATGAGCTTGCCGTGCCCACACGCTATGGCGAGGCGGTGTTCCGTGACCTTGTGGCGCGGGCGGATACACTGGGGGGCGGGCCCTACGGGATGGAGGCGCTGAATGTGCTGCGCATCGAAAAGGGGTTCATCACGCATGCCGAGATTCACGGGCGCACGACGGCCTTTGATATTGGCCTGCAAGGCATGGTGAGTGCGAAGAAGGATTGCATCGGCAAGGCGGCCAGTCAACGCCCCGGCCTGACTGGCCCCGAACGCGAGCAACTGGTGGGCCTGCGCCCGCTTGGTGATGCCAAGATCACCGCTGGTGCGCATCTGTTCACCCAAGGCAGCCCCGTGGGGCGCGAGGAGAGCCAAGGCTATACCACCTCGGTCGGCCCGTCGCCCACGCTGGGTGGCTGGCTGGGTATGGGCTTTCTGCGCGACGGCCGCGCGCGGCATGGTGAACGCATTCGCCTGGTTGACCATCTGCGCGGCATTGACCTGCTGTGCGAGGTGACGGACCCGGTGTTCTTTGACAAAGAGGGGGCGAAACTGCGTGCGTGAGATCATCGCCAAACTACCCTTGGGCCATGCCCATATCAGCCACGGCACCGTTACCCTGGCCGAACTGGCCTTGCCGCGCCTGACCTCTGTCGCGCCGTTCGTGGGGCAGGACAAGGCTGTGGCAAAGGCGCTGAAATCCATGGGTCTGACCTTTCCCAATTCCAATTCCGTCAGCCAATCGAAAGGCGAAGGTGCGCTGATCTGGACAGGGCGCAATCAGGCCTTTCTGCTGGCGGCAGACCCCACGCCGCTGCAGGGCCTTGCGGCGCTGACCGACCAATCGGATGGCTGGTGCGGGCTGACCTTAACAGGGGCGGGGGCCACGGATGTGCTGCTGCGGCTTGTTCCGGTCGATCTGCGCTTGTCGGCCTTGCCCGCAGGCGCCTGCATCCGTACCGGGTTGAGCCACATGAACCTGATCCTGTGGCGCAATGCCCCCGAAGCCTTCACGCTGCTGGTGTTCCGGTCGATGGCGCGCACGGCCTGGCATGAGGTGGAAGAGGCCATGCGCGCCGTCGCCGCCCGCGCGGCATGCTGACCAATGCCGATATCGTCGCGCTGACAGCCCTGCGGCACGATTTGCACCGCTACCCTGAACTTTCCGGGGATGAGGCCAAGACTGCCGCCCGCGTTGTGACGCTGCTGGCCGAGACGCAACCTGACCAGATCGTCCCCCGTCTGGGCGGCCATGGCATCGCTGCCGTCTGGAATGCGCCCGCCCCCGGCCCGACTGTCCTGTTCCGCGCCGAACTTGATGCGTTGCCGATCTTTGAAACCGCCACCCATGATCATGTCTCGCTGACCCCCGGCGTCGCCCATCTGTGCGGGCATGAGGGGCATACCGTCACCCTGTTGGCCCTGGCCCGCCTGATCCACCGTGCGCCACCGGCACGGGGCCGTGTGGTGCTGATGTTCCAACCCGCCGAGGAAACCGGCGCAGGTGCGCGCGCGGTCATGGCCGACCCTGCCTTTGCGCCGTTCAAACCCGACCACGCCTATGCCCTGCACAACATGCCCGGCCTGCCCTTTGGCCATGCCCGCCTGACCAGCAGTGTGTTCAGTTGCGCCTCGCGCGGCCTGAAAATCACCCTGACGGGCCGCACGGCACATGCAAGCCAGCCAGATACCGGTGTGTCGCCTGCCTTGGCCATGGCCGAGCTGATCCCCGCCCTCATGGCGCTTGCCCCTGTCGGGCCGATGCATGGCGATTTCCGCCTTGTCACCATCTGCCATGCCCGCCTTGGCGACCCCGCCTTTGGCGTTGCCCCCGGACATGCCGAAATCATGGTCACTCTGCGCACAGGCACGGACGGCCCGATGGCCCAGCTTGAAGCGCAGGCGTTTGATCTGATCCACCGCATTGCCGCGCGCGATGGGCTGGGTGCCTCCATTGAAACGCATGATGTTTTCACGGCCACTGTGAACACGCCTGTGGCCGCCAGCCATATGGCCAACGCCCTTGCTGCGCTGAACATCCCGTTCAACGATGACAACCTTCCCATGCGCCCGTCCGAGGATTTCGGCGCCTTTGGTGCAGAAGGCGCAGAGTTGTGCATGATCCTGCTGGGCGCAGGTAATGACGTGCCCGCCCTCCACAACCCGGACTATGATTTCCCCGATGAATTGATCCCGCTGGGCGCGCGGCTTTTCCACCATGTGATGACGCAGCTCCTGCGCTAAAACGGCCTTTCTGCATTTTTGGTCTACAAATATCCCACGGGGGTCCGGGGGTGTGAAACCCCCGGCGCTTCGTGCTAGAACCAGTCCCTAGGGATTCTCATCAAGGCTGCACATGTCCCTGCCACCCGGCTTCATAGATGAACTGCGCACCCGCGTGTCGCTTTCTTCCATCGTTGGAAAGAAGGTCACATGGGACATGCGCAAATCCAACATGGGCAAGGGTGACTGGTGGGCGCCTTGCCCCTTTCATCAGGAAAAATCCGCGTCTTTTCATGTGGATGACCGCAAGGGGTATTACTATTGCTTTGGCTGCCACGCCAAGGGCGATGCCGTCAGCTTTGTGAAGGAAAGCGATAACGTCGGTTTCATGGAGGCCGTCGAAATCCTCGCACGTGAGGCGGGCATGACCATGCCCGCGCGCGATCCGCGTGCGGCGGAAAAGGCCGATCACCGCACGCAACTGGTGCAGATCATGGAAGAGGCGGTGAAATGGTTCCGCCTGCAACTGCGCACCTCTGCCGCGGGGCCTGCGCGTGACTATCTTGCCAAGCGCAAGCTGAGCGAGGAGGCGCAGGCCCGCTGGGACATCGGCTTTGCGCCTGACGCGCGGCAGGCCTTGTTTCAGGCCATGGTGCAAAAGGGCTTTGCGCCTGACATGATCGTGGCCACGGGGCTGTGTGCGCGGGCGGATGACGGGTCGATCTATGACCGCTTCCGCGACCGGATCATCTTTCCCATCCGCGATGCGCGGGGGCGGGCCATCAGCCTTGGCGGCCGCGCCATGGCGGCGGATGCGCGGGCGAAATACCTGAACGGGCCGGAGACGGACCTTTTTGACAAGGGCCGCAACCTTTACAACCACGCGCCTGCGCGCGAGGCGGCGGGCAAGGGCCAGCCCCTGATCGTCGCCGAAGGCTATATGGATGTGATCGCCCTGTCCGAGGCCGGGTTCAAGGCCGCCGTCGCCCCCTTGGGCACGGCGGTGACCGAAGATCAGCTGCGCCTGATGTGGCGCATTCATCCTGAACCCATCATCGCCCTTGATGGTGACGCCGCAGGCATCCGCGCCGCCCTGCGGGTGATCGACCTGGCCTTGCCGCTGCTGGAGGCCGGCCAAGGCCTGCGCTTTGCCGTGCTGCCGGGCGGGATGGACCCGGATGATCTGATCCGCGCCAACGGGGCAGGGGCGATGCAGGCGGTGCTGGACGGCGCGCAACCCATGGTCAACCTGCTGTGGCAGCGCGAAACCGAAGGGCGGAATTTCGACAGCCCCGAACGCAAGGCCACCCTCGACAAAACCCTGCGCGCCGCGCTGATGCGGATCAAGGATCCGTCAATCCGCGGCCATTATGGCGAAGAGATCAAACGCCTGCGGTGGAAGCTGTTCGGCACCAACATCCGGCCCATGCGCGGCCCGTCGCGGCGTGATGCGCCGGTGGCCCCTGTGGCCACAGCCAAGGCCTCTACCCTTGCTGGCGACGCCGCGCGGGTCGAGGAAGGGTTGCTCGCATCCGTCATGCTCGCCACCCTGATCCAGCATCCCAGCCTGATCGCGCGCTTTGAATCCGCGCTCGAAACCCTTACCCTTGACCATCCTGACCACCGCGCCCTGACCTCGGCCATCCTGCGTCACGCCGCCCAGCCTGACAGCTTACGCGACCGTGTGTCACACGAGGCAGGCCCCGCCCTTGAAACCCTGATGGCCGAACGCCATGTCGCAATTGCACCCCCGGTGCACTCCCCGGATGCCGAGCTTGCCATGAACTGCGTGGCCGAAGCACTGGCGAAACTGACCGCCCGGCGCGGGGCGCAACGCGAAATCGAGGATGCGATGGAAGATATGACCGGCCTTGTTGACGAAGGCCTGACATGGCGGTTGTCGCAGGCAGCCGAGGCGCGCAACCGGGCGGATAAATCCAATCTTGAGGATGCCGACATGGGCGAAGACCGTGCTGCCCTGTCGAAACACCTGCAAAACCTGATCGATGGTCAGGTTTGGGTAAAGAAAACCCGGTAAGCACCCTTGCGAATCGCGTGATTCGCACCATTGATTCGTTTGAACACTCACTGATTCGCACATCGGAGGCAAAATGGCCCTCAAAGACACCGACGACGGCAAACCCGAGGGCGAAGAGGCAGATGTCTCGCTGGACATGAGCCAGGCCGCCGTCAAGAAGATGATCGCCGATGCGCGCGAGCGTGGCTATATCACCTATGACCAGCTGAATGCGGTTCTGCCGCCCGAACAGGTGTCATCCGAACAGATCGAAGACGTGATGGCGATGCTGTCCGAGATGGGCATCAACGTCATCGACAACGACGAGGCCGAAGAGGCCGAGCCGGTGGGCGAACTTGTCGAAACCTCTTCAACCAGCCGCGAGGTTGCCGTTGCGGGCACCACGTCCGAAACGCTGGACCGCACGGATGATCCGGTGCGCATGTATCTGCGCGAGATGGGGTCGGTCGAACTGCTGTCGCGCGAAGGCGAAATCGCCATTGCGAAACGCATCGAGGCTGGCCGCAACACGATGATCCTGGGCCTGTGCGAAAGCCCGCTGACATTCCAGGCGATCACGATCTGGCGCGACGAATTGCTGAACGAAGACATCCTTTTGCGCGATGTGATCGATCTGGAAGCGACCTTTGGGCGCAGCCTTGACGGTGATGAGGAAATGGAAGGCGCGCTGGACGAGGTGGGCGTCGGCGCACCACGGGCCGAGGGCGAGGCGGAACCGGAACTGGACGCCGACGGCAACCCGATTGCGCGGATGGACGAAGACGACGAGGATGACGAAGCCTCGGCCATGTCGCTTGCCGCGATGGAAGCGGCGCTGAAACCGCAGGTTCTGGAAACGCTGGAAATCATCGCGCGCGATTATGCCAAGCTGTCTGAAATGCAGGACCAGCGGATGCATGCGACGATGAACGCAGCGACCAAGTTTTCGGCGGCCGAAGAGTCTGCCTATCAGAAACTGCGGTCGGAAATCGTGCTCTTGGTGAACGAACTGCACCTGCACAACAACCGGATCGAACAGTTGATCGACCAGCTTTACGGAATCAACCGCAAGATCATGAACATCAATTCGGGCATGGTGAAACTGGCCGATGCCGCGCGCATTAACCGGCGCGAATTCATCGACGAATATCAGGGGTACGAGCTTGACCCGGCCTGGGCTGACCGGATGACGGCCAAACCGGGGCGCGGCTGGCAGGCGCTGATGGAGAAATCACGCGACAAGGTCGAAGAACTGCGGCCGAAATGGCGCAGGTCGGCCAATATGTGGGCGTTGATATTTCGGAATTCCGCCGGATTGTGAACCAGGTACAGAAGGGCGAGAAAGAGGCGCGTCAGGCCAAGAAGGAAATGGTCGAGGCGAACCTGCGTCTGGTGATCAGTATTGCCAAGAAATACACGAACCGGGGCCTACAATTCCTTGATCTGATTCAGGAAGGCAATATCGGCCTGATGAAGGCGGTTGATAAATTCGAGTACCGTCGGGGTTATAAGTTTTCAACTTATGCGACGTGGTGGATCAGGCAGGCAATCACGCGGTCTATTGCGGATCAGGCACGCACGATCCGTATTCCGGTGCACATGATCGAGACGATCAACAAGCTGGTGCGCACGGGGCGGCAGATGCTGCACGAGATCGGGCGGGAGCCGACGCCGGAAGAGTTGGCGGAAAAGCTGCAGATG
>JALOSO010000017.1 GCA_025458385.1 Paracoccaceae bacterium
GTGGTAAAGCACAGCCAAAGGACCAACGCGATGGCAGCAATGACGCGGATTGCAGGTTGACCGAACAGGGAATTGCGCGCCGGTACAGCTTGCGCTTGCGGGAGGTCTGGGTGCATCGCGATCCTGATTTGCCTGTTCTGCGCCGGGCCATGCAGGCCGCAGGCGATTGCGGCCACCCGATCAGATAGCCAGCTTGCCGCGGTGTGACAAGCTGCGTTTGCCCGATTGCAGGGCCCGGTGCTGCCGCGCGGCAGGCATAGGGTCAGACCAGCTGATCCCAGATGCTGGTGGCCAGACGCTGCAGGACGGGGCGGGGCAGATCGCCGACAACGGCGCAGCTGATGTCCTGTCCGACCCAGATCACGCTTTGCGTCGGCGCATCGGCCGGGGTGGCAACCGGTCCGGGGTCATCAAGGCGGCGCGGCAGGATGTAAAGGGTCACCCGCTGGCCGGCGCCATCTTCGTACATGTAAAGTGCGGCGGTTCCGCCTTCGCCCGGCAACAGCCGCCCACCAAGCAGCTGAAAACCGCTTGCGGCCAGATCTGGCGGCTGCATCGCCCGGCCAAGCCGCTTTGACATCCAGCTGTTCATATGGGCGCTGTCGCTGGCGGGCACCTCGACCGCGTGCCGTGTCTCGATCACATAGGTGGCATGCGCGGCCAGTGCGGCCTGCAGCAGCGGTGGTGCCGTTGGGGCAGGGCCCGCCAGATCGCGGGCAAGCCAGCCGGTGCCTGCCCCGACGGCCAGCAATGCCACCATGGCCGCCACACGCAAGCCGGGCCGCGCCGGGCGCGCGGCGGCAGCGCGCGCATGGCGGATGACATCGGTCAGCCGGGCGGGCACAGGATCATCGCTGGCCACCGGATAAAGACTGGCCAGCGCATCATTCTGGGCCGCCCATTCGGCCAGCAGCGCCTGCGCGCCCGCATCATCCTGCAGCAATCGTGCCAGATCGCGCGCTTCATCCGGGGACAGGTTTCCCTCAAAGTAGGCCAGAAGCCGGTCCTCGGTCAGGGCAGTGGGGGGGGCAGGGCGTGTCATGCGCGGGCATTTCCGGGGTTGGTCTGGGGGAGGGATGGCGCCGTGCGCCCGGTCAGCGCGCGCAATGTCGCCCGCGCCCGGGCCAGCCGTGACATCAGCGTGCCCTTGGGAATATCCAGAATGGTGCAAGCCTCGGCAAAGGATTTGCCGCCAATCGCCACCATCAGCAAGGCTTCGCGTTGGTCAAGCGGCAAGCGGCCCATGGCGGCATGCACATCGCGCAGTTCCATGTGCCCGTCCAGCCTGGCCGGGGCCGCCGGTTCCTGCAGCAGATCATCGACGGCGATCAGATGGCTGGGCAGGGGCTGACTGCGCAGCAGGTCACGATGCCGGTTGACAAGGATCGTGAACAGCCAGGCCCGTACCGGGCCGTCGCCGCGCCACAAATGCCGCTTGGCGACAGCCCGTTCCAGGCAATCCTGCACCAGATCATCGGCGCGGCTGCGGTCGCGCACCAAGGCCAGCGCATAGCGGCGCAGGGCAGGGATCGCAGCCTCAATGTCCTCCAGCACCGACATCGGCGGGGTTGACCTTTCGTTCCGTTCAGGGCCGCGCGAGGTTCCAGACCCCGCCCTTGCCTTCACCGGTGATATCACCCGGGGCGGCATCCTGCACGAAAAGGTACAGCGGCATGTCCTTGTAGGCCCATTGCAGCGCACCGTCACTGCGGGTGATCACCGTCCAGTCGCCTTCGGCAACATCGGCGGACGTGGCAGGCAGGATCGGCCATTTTGCGACGCAGTCGTCGACACAGGCCGAAACCCCGGCGCTGTCCTTTGCAAAGGTATACAGGGACATGCCGTTTGCATCTGTCAGGATTGCGCCCGCGCTGCTGTCAGCGGTGATCGCAGGCGCGGCAAGGCTGGCCAGAGGGGCCAGGAAAATGGCAAGGGCCGGGGCAAAAAGGCGGGTCATGGGCTTTCCTTTCAAGACCGGGGGCCGTGCTTGGCCCCATAGTTGCACAGACGGGGCCAGCACAAAAATAATCCGCAAGCCCACAAAAACCGCATAAATGCTGGCGGAATGCACCTGTTTCGGCCGGATAGGCCCCTTGCAATGGGCTTTGGCCACAGGTATACGCGCCGCACTTCACAGGTGGGGCTTGGGCCCATGCGGGGAGAAATCCCGCAGGGTCCGCCGGTTGGGGCATTTGCCCTGAAGATGGCTTCACCAAGGTTCAAACCGGAAAAGGAAAAGGCATGGCTCTTCCAGAGTTCTCCATGCGTCAGCTGCTGGAAGCTGGCGTTCACTATGGCCACCAGACGGCGCGCTGGAACCCGAAGATGGGTGAATACATCTACGGCGACCGCAATGGCATTCATATTCTTGACCTGACGCAAACCGTGCCAATGCTGGATGCAGCGTTGAAAGTGGTGCGTGATACGGTCGCCAAGGGCGGGCGCATCCTGTTCGTGGGCACCAAGCGGCAGGCACAAAAGCCGATCGCCGAGGCCGCCGAGCGTTGCGCGCAGTTCTACATGAACCACCGCTGGCTGGGCGGCACGCTGACCAACTGGCAGACGGTGTCCAAGTCGATCCAGCGTCTCAAGCAGATTGACGAGCTGATGGCGCAGGGCGGCGAAGGCCTGACCAAGAAAGAGCGTCTGGGCATGGAACGCGATCAGGCCAAGCTGCAGGCCAGCCTTGGCGGCATCCGCGAAATGGGCGGCACGCCGGACCTGATCTTCATCATTGACGTGGGCAAGGAGGATCTGGCGATCCTCGAGGCCAAAAAGCTGGGCATTCCGGTGGTGGGTGTGGTTGACACCAACTGCTCGCCCAAGGGTGTTGACTATGTCATTCCCGGCAACGATGACGCTGCCCGCGCGATTGCGCTGTATTGCGACCTGATCGCACGGGCCGCACTTGACGGCATGTCGGCCCAGATGGGCGCGGCGGGCGTTGATCTGGGTGCGCTGGAAACGGCCCCGGAAGAAGAGGCTGTTGCAGCCGACGCCGACGCCTGAGCGGCTGTTACCGAATGGTTACCCGGCGGGGATATGCCCCGCCGGTGTCATTTCACGGATACCCCTAAGGAGACCGACATGAGTGTTACCGCTCAAATGGTGAAGGAACTGCGCGATTCGACGGGCGCAGGGATGATGGATGCGAAAAAAGCCCTGGTGGAAACCAACGGCGATATGGAAGCAGCCGTTGACTGGCTGCGCACCAAGGGCCTGGCCAAGGCCGCCAAGAAGGCTGACCGCGTGGCGGCTGAAGGGCTGGTTGGGGTTGCGGTTTCGGGCCACCGGGGTGTGGCGATCGAGATCAACTCGGAAACCGATTTCGTGGCCAAGAACGCGGATTTCCAAAAGCTGGTGCATGGCGTGACCAAGGTTGCGCTGCGGTCGTCCGACGTTGACGCGCTCAAGGCCGCCGATCTGGATGGTCAGCCGGTGCAGACGGTGATCCAAGAGGCCGTGGCGACGATTGGCGAAAACCTGAACCTGCGCCGGATGGCAAGCGTTGAAGGTGATCACGTGGCCATGTATGTGCACAACGCGGCAGCGGATGGCATGGGCAAGATCGGCGTGCTGGTGGCGATCAAGGGGGCGGATGCCGCCATTGCAAAGCAGATCGCGATGCATGTGGCCGCGACAAACCCGCTGGCCCTGTCGGAGGCCGATCTTGACCCTGTGGTTGTCGAGCGTGAGCTGGCGGTGCAGACCAGCAAGGCCCTGGAAGAAAACGCAGCCTCGGCCAAGCCAAAGCCGGAAGCGGTGATCCAGAACAACATCATTCCGGGCCGGATGAAGAAGTTCCTCGAAGAAAACACGCTGATGGGCCAGAAGTTCGTGATGAACCCGGACATCACGGTGGCACAGGCCGCCAAGGATGCGGGGGTCGAGGTGACCGGTTTCGTGCGCATGGGCGTGGGCGAAGGCATCGAGAAGAAGGAAGAAGACTTCGCAGCCGAAGTCGCCAAGATGGTGCAGGGCTAAGCTTTCTGCAAATCGCTGGGTCGATAAGATGGGCGCGCCGGACAGACGGTGCGCCCATTGTCTTTGAGGGCGGTTGATCGCCTGAGGGGGCGCAGGGAACGCGCGTTGGGCGGCAGCAGGCATATGCGCTGCGCTGGCATCGCGATCCACGCTGACGCCAAACAGAAAAGGCCGGTGCGCGACTGCTGGGAAGGCATGCACACCGGCCTTGGCCTGACGGTCCCTCGGGGAAGAGGACAGACGGTCCAGACAGCAGCGCCTGTGTCGGCCAGAATGGGCCGCTTTGGGCGCGAAGGGCAGCAAGTCCATGATAATGCATGGAAACTCGCCCTGTCCTTGCAGATCAACAAACACAACCTGCTTTGGAACATCCCCACCATGCCCCGTGACGCAGGGGAAACCTAGTCAGGGAATCCCTACCTTGTGGCAGCCGCGCGCAGGCGCAGTTCGGCCTCGGCAGGGGCCGGATCGCGTTGAAAGATGATGTTCATCAAGGCAGCCTTGGCCACGGCCTGCGCTGTCGTATCGACATCCAGCGCCTCTCGGGCCAGGCGCAGGTGTTTTTCCACCATGGCGGGTGAGACGCCCATGATGCAGGCGATGTCTTGCATCGTCTTGCCATCGGCGACCCATTCCAGCACCTCGCGCTGGCGGCCGGTCAATGCGCGGCGGCCAGCGCCACCGGGCAACTGAATGATCTTGAGATGCATCATATGCGCCACGGCCAGCAATTCATGCTGGTGTTGCGCAAAGATCTTTTCGACATCGGCATGCGCCAGATCCTTGTCCGCGATCAGACCCAACGCCCCCTTGGCGCGCGTCGAGCTTTCCGGAAAGCTGACGGCAATCCCCGCGGCCACACCCATCTGCGCGTTCTGGCGCACGGCTTCGGCTTCTTCGGGCGACAGGCGGCCCTCTTCATAGGCCTTTTGGACCCAGGCCCATGTGCAGGCGCCTTCGTTGTTCGCGGCCCAGCGGTAAACCGGCGTGCGGGCGAAAAAGCCGCCACGAAAGTAAAGGCGCGTGTATTCGGCATCGGCGGTTGACAGGAAGATGGCATCATCCGGGTCGCCGATACTGCGGTCATGGCGAAAGCGGGTATAGCCATAATTGATGCGCGAAAAGCCAAAGGTCCGGAAATACCCCACGGACAGCGACCAGACATCGTCGATCCGCTTTGCGGAAGCGATTCGTGACAGCAGTGGCAGAACCTCTGACACGCCGACTTTCCTCCTGAGCATTCCTGTCGTCCCCGATGGCTGATGTTAACCATAAGACGCGGGGGCGTATAGTTCCCTTGGGTCAGCCAGAAAAAATTTCGGCTGCGCCTTTGGTCTGGGTCAGAAGGCGCCGCAGATCATCATGGTGATCAAAGGCAAAGCGGGGTGCCAGGTCAGCCACGGCGCGGCTACGATAACCGCCGGTAAACAATGCAAGGGGCAGGGGGGTCGCATGGGCCGTTTCGGCATCCACTTCGCTGTCACCGACGAAAAGGGCGTGCGTGGTATGCAAGGCCGCAAGCGTGGCCCGCAAAGGGGCGGGGTCGGGCTTTCGCTGGGGCAGGGTATCGCCGCCGATGATGACGGGGAAGTGCTGAAGCAGGTTGAAATGGCGCAGCACGGCGCGGGTCGGGGCTTCGGGTTTGTTGGTGCAGATGGCCATCGGGTGGCCAAGCTTGGCAAAGGTTTGGAGCATGTCAGTCACGCCGGGATACAGCGTGGTCAGCGAAAACTGCATTTCATAATCGGCGATGAAGCTGGCTTTCATCCGGTCAAGCTGCGCACCATGGTCAGGCTGGCCATGTGCCTGCAGGCAGCGCGCAAGCAAAACTGCGACACCATTGCCGATAAAGGATCTGACTTGGGCAAAGGTCAGCGGCGGAAGGCCTTCGATGGCGAGGGCACGGTTTGCCGCGGCGTGAATTTCGGGCGCGGAATCGATCAGCGTGCCGTCGAGATCGAAGATCAGGGCCAGCTTAGCCAAGGCAGGCGGCGCGAAGGGCGCGGATGTTGGCCCCGTAAGGCGCAGGGTTGGTGGCCGAGCCGCCCTTGAACAAGGCAGAGCCTGCGACCAGCACATCAGCGCCAGCGGCCACAAGGGCCTGAGCGTTGTCAACCGTCACGCCGCCGTCGATTTCCAGATGGATCGGGCGGCTGCCGATCAGGGCACTTAAAGAGCGCACCTTATCTATCTGGCAATCAATGAATTTCTGTCCGCCAAAGCCCGGGTTTACCGTCATGACGCAAATCAGGTCAACCATGTCGATCAGATGTGGCACCGCGTCTATGCCTGTGCCCGGATTTATCGCCAGGCCGGCCTTTTTTCCTTTAGACCGAATGGCTTGCAGGGTGCGGTGAATGTGCGGGCCAGCCTCAAGGTGCACGGTGATGACATCTGCACCTGCCGCGGCAAAGGCATCAATGAACCCGTCAACCGGTGCGACCATCAGATGCACATCCATCACCGTGCGGATATGCGGGCGCAGTGCTGCACACATTTGCGGCCCGAAGGTGATGTTGGGGACGAAATGACCGTCCATCACATCGACATGCACCCAATCCGCGCCCTGATCTTCGATCGCGCGGCATTCGGCACCAAAAGCCGCGAAATCGGCGGCCAGAATGGATGGAGCGATCTTGACTGGGCGTGTGGCAGACATGGTCATATCCTGATGCAACGGTTGCAGCCATAGTTTGCGCCTTGGCCTGCGTCCAGTGCCAGAATGCATTACATAATACTGATTACCAGATAATTGCGACCGATCATGCCAAACGGTCCCCCTGTTGCGTTTTTTTCCTTGCCGGAACAAGGTCCCGCGGCATACTCTGCAAGGATTGAATTCATTTGCTACATCGGCAGCACATTTTGGCTGCCAACGTTTTCATGAGGGTATCCACATGGTTTTGAAGCAGGCCGGCAGGCTCGGCAAACTGCACACATCTTTGGGGCCTGATGTTCTGGTACTGTTGCGCTTTAACGGCACGGATCAGATGAATGGGCTTTTCAACTATCAGGTCGAAGCTTTGTCGGCACAGCGGGACATCGACTTTGATGCGCTTGTTGGCACGCATGCAACGGTCGAGATTGCCACGCATCATGGCACCCCGTCATTCTTTGACGGCGTGGTCACGCAGGCGCAATGGGCCGGTGTCGGTGAAAATGGCAACAAGTTCAACCTGACACTGCGGCCCTGGTTCTGGCTGGCCACAAACCGGCGGAACCAGAAGATCTTTCACAATCAGACCGTGATCGACATCGCCAAGGCGATTCTGGGCCCCTATCTTTCGGCCGGGGCGGAATTGAAAGTGCTGACAACGGCCACCTACCCTGCCCTGGAATATACGGTGCAGTATCGCGAAAGCGATTTCACCTTTGTCACGCGGTTGCTGGAACGGTTCGGGATCAGCTACCATTTCACGCATGACAAGGCCAAGCACGCGCTGGTGCTGACCGATGGCATTGATGAACATGACGACGTTCCCGGTGGGTCGCGGGCCTTTATCGGGTCAGTCGGCCACCATCAGTATGGTGAAGAGCATTTCTGGGAATTTCAGCCGGAACGCCGGATCACCACAGGTGGCGTGCGGCTGATCGACTACAATTTCAAAAAGCCGACGGCCGCGATGGAGGTCGACAAGATGGGCGATGCCGCCCATGGGCATGGCCAGATCGAAAGCTTTGATTATCCGGGCGATTATCTGGAGCAATCTGCGGGCAAGGGCGTGGTGGGGCTGCGCACCCGCCAGGAACGTGGCAATGATGCGCGTGCCCGGGCGGTTGGCGATACGATCAGCCTGTCGGCGGGGCTGAAAGTCACCCTGAAGGGAGAGCCTATTCCCGGCGCGACGGGGCAGACCTTCCTTTGTCTTTCAGCGATTCATTCATATGTGTCCGATAGTTACGGGTCAGGCGGCGATACGTCGACCGAGTTTTCCTATGCCGGTCGCTATACGCTGATGCCAGCAACCAGCCCGATGGCACCGGATCGCAAGACAACGCCGCCGGTGGTGCAGGGCCCGCAAACGGCGACTGTGGTCGGTGAAGGCGAGATTGATTGCGACAGTTTCGGCCGGATTCTGGTCAAGTTCCATTGGGATCTGGACAGCGCGCATTCGATGCGCTGCCGCGTCAGCCAGATGTGGGCGGGTCAGGGCTGGGGCGGCATGGCCATTCCCCGGATCGGGATGGAAGTCATCGTCGAGTTTCTGGAAGGTGATCCCGACAAACCGGTGGTGACGGGTTGCGTCTATAACGGCAAGAACGGCGCGCCCTATGATCTGCCTGCGAACAAGACCCGCACGGTGTGGCGTTCAAACACGCATCAGGGATCGGGTCACAACGAAATCAGCTTTGAGGACGAGGCTGGCAAGGAAGACCTGTTTTTCCATGCGCAAAAGGACATGACCCAAAAGGTTCTGAACAACATGTCCACAAACGTGCAGGCCAACCGGGTCAGCACGATTGGCCAGAACGATACGACCACGGTCACGGGCAGCCATGTGGTGCGCGTGGGCAAAAGCAGCTCCACCACCATCGGTGGCGGCGGCCCTGCCCTGCTCAAGGCGCTGCAACCGCTGGTCGCGGCGGGCGGCAAGATGTTCAAGGAAGGCGCGAACAAGGTGGGTGCGCCCGGTATCGTGACCGAATTCGCCGGCGTTGTGCAGGGTGTCGCCGACATGGCCAAGGAAGTGGCCCAGGTGGTGACCAAGGGCGATTTCTTTGGTTCGGCCGGGCATCGCAGCGATGCCGGCGGGCTGCAGGCCAAAGCGGCCGCCTTTGCTGCGGGGTTGTTGGACAAGGTCATGCCGGACAGCGGCACCATGACGAATACGGTCGAAAAGTTCCGCAGCGAAACCACGGGCCTTGCCGCGACGGAACAGGTGGGCATCGCCAAGAACACGGTTGTCGGCGGGGTCTATACCATCGGCGTCGGAAAGATGATGAAAACGGTCGTGGGCGACTCGATCGATATCGAGGCGAAAGGTTCGATCTTTGCGCGGACCAAGAAGCACACGTTGCACGCCAAGGAAAAGTTCGTGATCGCGGGCCCCGGCGGATCGATCACCATCGACAGCAGCGGCATTACGATCAAGACACCGCATCTGATGGTCAAATCGCCGTCGGTTGATTTCAGCTCGGGCAGCCCGGATCAGGTGGACGCGCTGAAATCGGACAAGCCGTTCGTGCAGGAATGCAAGGGCAAATGATGGCAATCGCGTTCTCTGCCACACAGATGCAGCAATGCGATGCCATCGCCGTCGAGGACTGGTACGGTGATCTGCGCGATTTCCTGCAGGACGCATTTCCGGCAGTGCCGGGGGCGCAGCTTGATGATTGGTGCAAGCTGTGCCGCGCCACCTGTGAACGGCTGGAGATCCGGTCTGAACAGGGGATATATGCGTTTCACATCCTGTGCTTGCGGGCCGGGCAGCTGATCAGCGCCGAGCAGGATTACATCGATCAACACATCGCGTATAAACGGAAATTCGGCTCTGCCGACACCTTGCCGATCGACCTGCTTGCCTGGGTCAGAGCATGCGGGGCCTAGTCAAATGGTTGATCAAAAAGCTGTTTGGCGGGAAGGATACGCCGGATGTGCCGCCTCAACGGCGCACCTCCGATCCTCCGGGTTGCACGAAGAACTGTATTCCGAACAACCCTTACAGCAAGCGCACGCGCGAAGAGAACCTGCGTTCCAAACGCAGCTACGAAGAGCTGATGGCCGAACATCAGCAAAAGCTTGCAGATTACAAGCGCGACCCCTACGCCTTCGACAATCAGGGGTTGCTGCGGAACGCGCCGAACGATGCAGTGCGCCAAAGTATCATTCAGGGGCGGATTCAGGTGCTGGAACGGCAGATTGCCAAGCATGCGGGCGAACTTGCCAAGATCAACGATGCTTTGGGGCTATGACATGAACACGCATGAAATCAACCTTGCGGTGCTGATCGGTCTGGCCGAACGGGTGTTGGAGGGGCGCAAGGCGCAAGGGGTGCACAGCGTAGATCTGGGCACGCGCGAATTGTACCACTGCATTCCGGATGATGTGGTGTATCTGCCCTATGAACAGCCGGAAGGCCCGTTCGAGATGGGTTCGCTTTCCGACGATCTGAATGCGTTGGGGAAACTGCTGGTCGATCCGGACCGGGTGGTAACGGCGGTGGATGTCAGCCGGCTGGCGCATGTGTTGCGCGCCGTGGCGGCGGCGATGTGAACGGGTTGACGTGTGGCATGACAAACAGGTTTGACGCAGATGCAAGGCAAGCAACCCAGACAGCGGGATCGGCATGAATTTTCTTGACGCCCCTTCGCCGGATGCCGAAGCGCTGAACGAAGGTTTGGCGCATGTCTTCTTTACGCCGGTGGAGCCATATGAATTCGCGCGCGACCCGGATCAGCCGCCACCCTTGCGGGCCTATGCGCTGATTGATGCGTCGCAAAGCCCGGATATTGCGGTCTGTCTTGATGCCTTTGCTTCGCCGGCGCGTTGCCTGTTTGATGGTGAGGTGGGGGAAGATCTGGGCGAGGTGGCACCCTGGCTGGTGGAACTGACACGCTTCGATGATGCCTGGGATTGGTTTCTGGCCGAAGGCTATGGCAAGAACTGGGGGATCCTGATGCATTCGCGGCTGGAATTGCCGCGGCTGAAGACGCAGTTGAAGCGCTTTCTCAAGATCACGGATGACAAGGGTCAGTCGTTCTTTTTCAAATACTATCGGCCAAAGCACCTGAACGCCTATCTGCCGGTGTTTGACGATGAACAGATGGTCAGCTTCATGAAGGGGATCGAGACGGTCTTCGCCGAAAGCGACAAGGACCCCAACAAGTTGCACCAGTATCAGCTGAATCCGAAAGGCGGGCTTGCGACAAGTCTGCATGACCTGCGCCGGATGGGAGAGCCGCTGATGCCGCGTCAGCCGACCGAGGCGGATGCAGCGGTCTGGCTGAAGGCGATGCGCGAGGGGTCAAAGTGATGCCATGAGCGATCTGTGGGCCACGGCAATGGGAACATGGTGCGGTGATCTGGCCGATCTGATGCTGCCGTTTGACCGGCTGTCGTTATCGCGGGCTGATCTGGTGTTCATGGGCCATGGCACGCCCGGGTTCTCATACGCGGTGACGGACACCTGCCCTGACAGTTTTTCCCAGGTGCTGAAATCCGACCTGACGATCATGATGCCGCATTACCCGATGGGGGTGCATCTGCGGCTTGACCTGTGCAGCTTCAAGACCGGGGCCAGCAGCCCGCGGGTGGTGGGCACCAACGGGGCGCTGTGGCTGATGCGGCAGCCGAACCCGCGGGTCTCGGGGCTGATCCGTCGGGGGCTGGCCGAAGGTGTGGCGCTGTCGTTGTACCTGTTTCCATGGTTGCCGATCCCGCCATGGGCCGAATTCCGCATCTTCATCCGCGATGGCGTGATGATTGGCGCGTCACAGATGCATACGGACGAGGCGTTTTCGCAGATTGCACAGCATGAGGCCGCCTTGCGGGCGGCCCTGCAGACCTTTCTTGATGCAGCCCTGCCGCGTCTGCCGCAGCAGGATCTGGCGATTGATGTTCTGGCAGAGCCGGTCGGGGCCGGCTTTCGGCTGCGGCTGGTTGATCTTGCCCCGCTGGTGCATCGGACAGACCCCTGTCTGTTCACCTGGGAAAACGGCGGCGATTTTGACGGAACGTTCCGGTTTCACCGCGAGGCGCTGCGTCCGATCACTGTCGAGACGACCATGGCAGGTCAGACACTGGTGCCGCAAATGGCGCCAGTACCGCCCCCTGCCCCAACCGATGATGACGTCTGGAGGATTTGAACAATGGGAAAGCCGGTTTCACTGCTGGGCCATAACCACGTCTGCCCGATGGTCGATCCGGGCCCAAAGCCGCATGTCGGCGGGCCGGTTGTCAATCCGGGGCAAGTCTTTGTCCGGGTGAACGGGCAGCCGATGGCCACGGTCGGGGGCACATGCACCTGTGTGGGCCCGCCAGACACGATGACCCAGGGGTCAAGCGTGGTCAAGATCATGGGCAAAGGCGTTGTCCGCATGGGCGACAGCACGGCCCATGGGGGCAAGCTGGTGATGGGCATTCCGACTGTCCGGGCCGATTAGGCCCGCCATTGACAGGAAGGGGCGCGCATCAACGCCCGCTTGTCCAGTAGTCATCCTGCGGCGGGGGTGACAGCGCCCCTGCCCCACCTGCGGCTGCGGTCACGGGCCGGTCAGCCGGACGGGCAAGGCGGTGAAAACGGAAAGAACCGTCAAAGTTGCCGCCACGGGCCCAGCTGAAAAGGCAGGCATCGGTTTCTGGCTGAAACGGGTTCAACTCGATCAATGTTGTCCGAAAGCCCGTGCCTTGTGGGGTGACAAAGACATCCGCCACCACATCATCAAGATGCAAGGCGGGCAGCAGGACCGTGGAAAACTGCTGCAAGGCAGCAAGGATCGCGGCCTCGTTATGGGTGATCGCCGGAAAAACCGCGCGGTGCAGGTATTGCGATGCGCCGACAACGCGCCCACCCCGGATGAACATGCGGAATTCGGCCCAATCCGGAATCTTGATCCAGGGTCGCAGGTGCAGCACAGCCGGTTCGTTCATCACCACATGCGCAATCATCGCCCGCCCGATGCGCGGATCATCGCGTGACATCACCTGCAGCACCCCACGGGTGCCGATGGCCGGAATGTTGTCAACCGACCCGGCCTTCCAGCTGCAATAGCCAAGACGCGGCATCACGCCTTCGGGAAACTGCGCCATGGCGGCATCAAGCGTATCCAGAAACCCGTCCGAGAAATAGCTGTCAGACCCGCCCCCCGTCATCGCGGCCCGAAACGCCATGTTAAAGCCGCCCAGAACCACGGCATCCTCTGCCGACAGTTTGATCGACACCATGGGCATCATCAGGTCGCGCAGGCCGTCTGGATAATGTTCAGGAAATGTCTGGCGCAGGGCCTGCGTGAAAAACATCGGCAGATCAGGTCACGATCAGCGGCTGTGCCAGCAGTTTGTTCCGTGGGCTTTCCCAATGGTCCATGCCGATCTCATCTTCGGTATCATAAAGCGAACGGATGAAATCACCAAAGGACGGGGCCTGCAGATACAGGGCCGCACTGGTGTTCGTGCCGGTTTCCCATGGCACGTCAGACCCGAACCAGCAATAAATCGCCCCGGCGTCCTGCGCACGCAAAGAGATCAGGATTTCCAGCCCGCCGGGATTGCAACCGATAAAGAAGAACGGACGCGGGGTGCCCGCGCCATAGGTTTCACCGTTGAACATGTTCACGGCAAAGGCAAAGTCGTAGAGCGGATCAACGAAGGTCTGCTTGTCGGCGATCCCCCAGACCGCATCCGGCACGCCGACATCAAAGACGTTCGGATAAGGCTGACCGCCATCATAGCGCAGCAGGAAATCACGATAAGAGGCGGGCAGGCGCAGGCCTGTCGTCTGCTCCCAAGCGGCAATCTGTGCGCCCAGCGTTGCCAGATTTGGCCATTCGGCACCGGCAGGCGCGATGATCGGGTCTGTCATGGTCACTGCTCCTAAAACTCGGTGGCATTGCTGCCGCTGTAAAGGGACGCACCACCCATGTGCGGCGTGGACGCCCCCCCGCCTGTGGCATGAACCGACTTCGGGATCAACTGCATGGTGACCCCATCTTCCTTATGGTGCCAGGTCATGTCTTTTGGCGTGGTCCAGTTCGGATCGCCGGTGCGTTCGCGCATGGCGTTTCGCGCGGCCGTGAAATCGGATGTTTCGTTGCCCCGCATGGCAATTTCGACATCGCCCTTGGAATGCGGGCCGTAATCGGGAAAGCCATTCTTGTACTTGATCGCCGGGCCGCCGTTTGATGGCTCCCACACGGAATCGCCACGCTCGCCCTTCCACTTGCCGTTGGGGCCATCGGTTGGCGTATAGCCATACTGCGGACCCTTGAGTGCGGCCTTCGAATCGCGGCAGGCCTTGGTCTTGCAGTTCTTGATGGCCTTGTCGTAGTCCGCCTTGTTGGCCTTGACCATGTCGGCCCAGTACTTTTTGGCGGCGGCCTTGGTGTTCTGCAGCGACTTGCCCAGCGTTGTTGCGGCCACGTCCATCGACTTGCGCAGATCGTTCAGCTTGTTGGCAATCTTGCCAGCCTTGGCCGCATCGCCAACGATGGGGATGATCCCCACCGCATCCATCAGGGCGCCACCCCAATCGCCTTTCCATAACGACCGTCCCAGTGACGCAACATCTGCCGCAGTGCCAAAGGGGGGCGGCAGGGCACCGGCGGCCGCAAGGCCGGTATCGGTTGCGATCTCGCCATATTTCTTGTTGAGATCCGCAAGTTCCTTGTAGGCGCTGCGTGTCGCTGTCGGATCGACCCCTTTGGCTGCCAGATAGCCGCTCATGCCCGACCCCCAACCATTTCAGGATACCAATACCGGTCATCGGGATGCATGATCGCATGCACCGCCTGATCTTCGGGCACCTCGTAAAACCGGGTGATCTTGGTCGGGCCATCGATCGTGGGGTTCATCGCCACCTCGCGGAAACCCGGTTGCAGCCAAAAGTTCGCGCCGATCTTCCACATCAGGATCAGAAAATGCGCCTGCGATGCGGTATCGGCAATGCCGCATTTGCGGGCATAGACCCGGCCATTGACGGTCATTTCGCGCAGGCCTTCGGCCGAAACGGCGAAATAGGGATCAGGAATGTGCCGTTTCATGATGTCTTCTACGAACCATTCGGCAAACTCATCATCATGGGCCATCGGCCCCAGCATCTGGCTGGTCTGGAATACGGGCTGCAATTTTCAGGACTCTCGGCTGCGGAATTTCTGTCGGGCGGGTTCTGTAAAAGGCAAAGATCAATGACTGCAGTATGTTGTCTGGTCTGTGGCGTTGTCAATCCAAGACCGTCGGCTGATGGGGTGTGGGCGCGTATTTTCACACACTGTTCACAAAGCCGCGACTGTGGCGGCAGGGGCGTAACAGGCGTCAGGCCCGGCGCGACATGCACCCGGAACCAGCCACAGGAGAATGCCATGTTCAGACGTCTTGCCCTGCCCCTTGCCCTGATCATCAGTCTTGCGCCCGCAGCCCATGCGGGCGAGCAGTTTGTCGATGCGACAGGCTTTGCCGTCTCGGGCTATGATGTCGTCTCTTATTTCAGTTTGCCGCAGTCCGATCTGGGCGCGCCGCAGCAATCACCGCAGGCGGGCAACGCCGCAATCACGGCTGATTACAACGGGGCAACCTTTGCCTTTGCAACGGCGGAAAACCGCGATCTCTTTGTCGCGGACCCTGCAAAATATGCGCCGCAGTATGATGGCCACTGCGCCTATGGCGTGGCCAAGGGTGGCAAGGTTCCGGGCAACCCGACGCTGTGGCGGATTGTCGATGGCAAGCTGTATCTCAACATCACCCGCAACGTGGTTGGTTTCTGGGAAGAAGATGTGCCGGGCAACATCACGCTTGCGCAAGGCAACTGGCCGGGGTTGGACCCTGCCCCAGCCTCGGCGGCAAAAATTCCCGACTTTACCTCGGCCGCCCCGGTTGCGAATTGACCTTTGCCATCAGCGCAGACTTAGTGGCGGCGCAGGGCAACTTTGGGCGAAGGCACGTGTGAATGGGTGGAAATGACGCAACCGGGGCCGCCATCATCGGCAAGGCGCTGGCGATGGCGGGCGCAACGCATGCCTTTGGCATTCCGGGCGGAGAGGTTCTGGCCCTGATGCAGGGGCTGGATCAGGCGGGGCTGCGCTTTGTTCTGGTCAAACATGAAAACAGCGGCGGCTTCATGGCCGAAGGGCTGTGGCATGTGACCGGGGCCCTGCCGGTTCTGGTGGCCACACTGGGGCCGGGCGTGGCAAATGCGGTCAATGTGGTGGCCAATGCCATGCAGGACCGGGTTCCGCTGATCTTTCTGACAGGCTGTGTCGATGCGGCCGAGGCGGAAACCTATACCCATCAGGTCTTTGACCATCAGGCATTGCTGCGCCCGGTGGTCAAAGGCAGCTTCCGCCTTGCTGCGGGGGCTGTCGGCGCTGGCATGGCAAAGGCGATTGCGCTGGCCACGTCTGGTCAGCCGGGGCCGGTGCATGTGGATGTGCCCATTGGCGTGGCGGAAGGCCGGATGAACGAGGCGCCGCTGGCCCTGCCGGTATCCGTGGCGCCGGGTTTGCCCGCCACGGCCATGTTGGATGCGGCGCGCAACAGGCTGGCACAGGCGCAGCGGCCGCTGATGATTGCCGGGGTAGATGCCGTGAATGATGCGGCTGGGCCAGCGATTTCGGCCTTTTGCCGCAGTCAGGGCATTCCGCTGATCACCACTTACAAGGGCAAGGGCCTGCTGGCCGAAGGCGACGCGCTGGCGCTTGGTGCAGCAGGGCTGTCGCCTCGGGCGGACAAGGTCCTTTTGCCGCTGATCGCCGCGGCCGACTGTGTGCTGCTGGTGGGCTATGATCCGATCGAAATGCGCATCGGCTGGCGCAATGCCTTTGCTGCCACAACCACGGTGATCGAGGTTGCAACCGTCGCGCGCAGCCATGGCATGCACCGGGTCGACCTGCCCTTGATGGGGGGGCTGGCGGCAACGCTGCAGGCACTGATGGCAGCGCCGGGCGCGATGGCGGGCCGGTGGCCCGATGGTGCGGCATCGCAGGCGCGGGGCGCGTTGCAGGCGGCGTTTGCCGCCCCGGCAGACTGGGGGCCGCATCAGGTGTTCCAGACATTGCGCCGGGTGATGCCGCCCGAGACGATCATCACGGCCGACAGCGGCGCGCACCGGATCCTTGTCAGCCAGATGTGGCAAAGCCCCGGCCCGCGTCAGGTGCTGCAATCGTCGGGCCTGTGTACAATGGCCTGCGCCGTGCCTTTGGCGGCGGGTGCAGCGCTTGGGCCTGCGCCAGGGCCGGTGCTGGCCTTTGTCGGCGATGCGGGGCTTGAGATGGGGGCGGGCGAACTTGCCACGCTTGCCGCGCTGCGCCTGCCTGTGGTGATCTGCGTTCTGGTCGACAACAGCCTGTCCCTGATCGAAATGAAGCAGCGCGGCAGCCAACGGCCCAATCTGGGCGTTGACTTTGCCGGGACGGATTTTGCCGCGCTTGCCCGCGCCTTTGGTGGGCATGGCGTTGCGGTAGACGATGCACAGACGCTGGCGCAGGTGGCAAACGAAGCGTTGCAGCGCAAGACATTCACGCTGATTGCTGCCCAGATCGCCCGTCGCGCCTATGACGGTGCATTCTAGACGCGCCGTGACAGGCCTGCGGGCAGCTTCACGTCGCTGTGATGCAGCGAAGTTATCTCCGGGGTGCTGTAACGAAGCGCCCTGCCCGGCGAATGGACAGAAAAGCCGATTGCGCGCCTGTGGCCGCACTGCAGGCTTGACCCGTGATATGAAGGAATGACCGATGATTCTGGCCGATGATTTCAGTGGCTTGCCAACAACCCTGCCCGCCACGCACCTTCCGGCCTGGAACAGCATCATTCGCGGCATTCTGGCCCATGCGGCCAGCGTCGGGCCTGACCTGAACGCTTTGCTGGCCGATCAGCCGGGATTTGCCCTTGGACAGGCCGTGCGTGGCCTGTCTTGCCTGTTGCTGGCCCGGCGCGAAATGGTGCCCGTCGCCGCGCAGGCGCATGCTGCGGCACAGGCGGGCCAGCCCGGCACGGCGCGCGAGATGGCCTTTGTCGCGGCCCTTGGCGATTGGCTGGGCGGGCAACCTTCGCGTGCGGCGGCACGGTTGCAGGCCGTGCTTGACGCGCATCCACGCGATGCGCTGGCCATGAAGATGGTGCAAGCCATTCATTTTGTGATGGGTCGCCCCGCCGCAATGCGCCTGTCGGCCGAAGGGGTGATGGACGCCTGGGACGATCACCCTGCGCGTGGCTTTCTGCTGGGGTGCCATGCCTTCGGGCTTGAGGAAACCGGTGAATATGCCGCGGCCGAGCGGGTGGGGCGTGCCGGTGTCGAGCTTGCGCCGCAGGATGCCTGGGGGCTGCATGCCGTGGCCCATGTGTATGACATGACGGCGCGGGCGCGGGATGGTCTGGCCTGGCTTTCGGGGCGCGAAGCCAGCTGGATGCATTGCAACAATTTCCGCTATCACGTCTGGTGGCACCGGGCCTTGATGCACCTTGATCTTGGCGAACATGACGCCGCACTGGCCCTTTATGACGCGGATATCCGTGCCGACAAAACCGACGATTACCGCGATATCTCGAATGCCGCATCGCTGCTCAGCCGGTTGGAGCTGGAGGGTGTTGCCGTGGGCGACCGCTGGGAAGAACTGGCCGTCCTGTCGGAAAACCGGGCTGTTGATGGCTGTCTTGCCTTTGCCGATCTGCATTACATGCTGGCCTTGTGCGGTGGTGCGCGTGACGTGGCGGCGGCTGCGCTGATTGCGCGGATGCAGCAGACCCAGCCCCAGACCGGCGAGGCGCAAGGCATCATCGCCCATCCGGGCCTGCATATGGCGCAAGGGCTGCAGGCCTTTGCGGCAGGCGAATATTCCAGTGCCTGGCTGCATCTGCGGCGCGGGCGCAACGATCTGCAACAGATCGGCGGCAGCCATGCGCAGCGCGATGTCTTTGACCGCATCACCATCGAGGCCGCGTTGCGCGGGGGGTACATGGATGCCGCCGAAAGGCTGTTGCAGGACCGCACGCATCAGCGCGCCGGGGCGGTGGACAATTACGCGGCAAGCCGGCTGGAAACCATCCGCGCGGCGCGTGCGGTTGCAGGCTGATCATGCAGGCCGCGCGCGCCCGTGACCGGCGCCTTGATTTCTTTCGCGGACTGGGGATGTTCATCATCCTGATTGCCCACATTACCGGCAACCCCTGGACGCTGTTCATCCCGGCGCGCTTTGGCTTTTCCGATGCGACCGAAATGTTCGTGTTCTGCTCGGGCATGGCCTCGGCCGTGGCCTTTGGCGCGGTGTTCCAGCGTGCAGGATGGCTGATGGGCACCTTGCGGATCGCCCATCGTATCTGGCAGGTCTACTGGGTGCATCTGGGCGTGTTCTTCGTCACGCTGGGCCTGATGCTGGCCGTGAATGCGACCGGCGTCTTCCCCCGGAACGAGGTCGGCGCGCTGAACCTTTACCATTTCCTGAACCGGACGGGCGCGAACCTGCTGGGTCTGATGACGCTGACCTATGTGCCCAACTATTTCGATATCCTGCCGATGTATCTGGTCATCCTTGCGCTGATCCCGGTGATGATCGCGCTGGCGGGCATTGATGCGCGGTTGGCACTTGCGGCCAGTGTGCTGCTTTGGGCGGCTGCCACATTTGGCGACATCAACCTGCCGGCCGAATTGTGGTTCGATCCGGCCTCTGCGCGGGGCTGGTTCTTCAACCCGTTTGCCTGGCAACTGATCTTCTTTGCCGGCTTTGCCTGGATGTCGGGCTGGCTGCCGGCCCCACCGGTCAACCGCCTGCTGGTTGTTCTGGCCCTTGTGATCGTGCTGGTCGCCGTGCCGCTGGCCTGGCATGTCTCGATCGCGCAGTTTGAGGGGATCCGCGACTGGCGCCGCGCATGGGGTGTCCTGTTCAACAAGACGGATTTCGGCATCTTGCGGTTCATCCACTTTCTGGCGCTGGCCTACCTGGCCTGGGTCATTGCCGGACCTGCGGGAAACCGCTTGCCACAGGTCGGCATGGCCGGACGTGTGGTTGCCATCATCAGT
>JALOSO010000208.1 GCA_025458385.1 Paracoccaceae bacterium
TAGCTGTGTTGTGCGATGTTCATCAGCGTTGGCGCATCTGTTGTGGCCTGAACGTCCAGGCGCAGCGCAGCCCCTGTCAGGGAAAAGCGCGCCATGACCACCCGCTGGCCGGGAAAACCATCTTCGCCGTCCCGCAGCATCAGGCCCAGCGTGACCGCCGTTTCGCTGCAGGCCAGAATGTCCCAGACCCGCGCCTGCATGCCATGCGCCCCCGCATGCAGCAGATTTTCACCCTCATTGGGCACGAGGTGCAGCTTGCGCCCCTCGACCATCGCCTGCGCCCCTGTCAGCCGGTTGGCGACAGGCCCGATCAGCGTGCCATGATAACACATTGGCCCCAGGTAATCGGCCAGATCGTGCGAACCCAAAGTCAGGTCATGCGCAACCCCCGCAAGCCGCAACGACTGCAGCGCGCAACCATAGGTCAGGATGGCCACGCGCAGCGATGCATTCTGCAACACGATCTGCCGCACCGTTTGCCCGGCCGGTGTTGTTCCGAAATCTGTGATCATCGCCGTGCCCCTGTCTTGGCCAGTGGTGGCCGCAGGGGCAGGCGGCGTCAAGCCCCGCGCAGACAGTCTGCAATCGTTGTGGCCATGCCCAGAATCAGCGCGCGGTAAAGCCCTGCCCCCGGTTCGAGCGATGAACCCACGGGGTCCAGCGCCCCGCCGGTCTGCGCGCCGGTGCCTTCAACAATCTGTTGCAGCAGCGCAGGGTCATGCTGCACCTCGGGGAAAACGCAGGCGGCCCCACCCTGCACCACGGTTTCGCGCAAGGCGGCAATCCGCGCAGCACCCGGCGTTGCCGCATCGCCCGCCGCCACAGAGCCGGCAATCGTCAGACCATAATGCGCGGCGTAGTATCCGAACGCCTCATGAAAAACGATGATCGGGCGGTCCGCCACGGGTGCCAGCACAGCCGCAGCTTCGGCATCCAGTGCCGCGATATCCGCCGCTGCCGCCGCAGCGTTGGCGGAATAGGTCGCCGCATTCGCCGGGTCGCGCAACGCCAGCTCTGCTGCAATCACATTCAACCAGACGACCGCGTTTTCCGGTGCAAGCCAGGCATGCGGGTCTACCCCGGTATGGGCGTGATCATGCCCCGCCTCATGCGCATGCTCGTCTTCATGCGCCGCATCATGGCCTTCGTGATCATGGCTGTCATGGGCATGGCCTTCATGGTCATGCCCGGCCTCTTCGGCCGCGTCATGGGCGTGACCCTCGGCAGTGGCGTGATCATCATGGCCATGTGCATCGGCCTTTTCCGCCGCGTGATCATGCCCCTGTTCCGCGCCATAATCCTGCGTCAGCGTGCCCGCGGCCTGCAACAAGGCAACCCGGCCAACCTGCTCTGGCACCGATGTCAGCGCACGGTCCAGCCAGGGTGTCAGCTCGGGCCCGATCCAGAACACCACATCGGCATCCTGCAATGATGCCGCCTGACTGGGGCGCAGCTGAAAGCTGTGCTCGTTCGCCCCGGCCGCCAGCAGCAACGCCGGCTGGCCAAGATCGCCCATCACGGCACTGACAAGGGCATGCACCGGGTGGATGTCGGTCACCACCTGCGGAACCTCTGCCAGCGCGGCCCCACTGGCCAGCAGACTCGTCAAGCCAAGAGATATGGTATAACGCATGAATGGCCCTTTCCCTGCAGCAGCAGCGGGGTTATCAAACGTTATAGCATAACATGTCAAGGCCTGCCGATGACACGCCCCCATGATCCGGCCCATGACCCGGTACCGCATGCGGCCCACGATGGTGATTGCACGGCCTGTGCTGCACCTGATGCCGCGTTCTCACGGCATGATCATGCCGCCTGCAGCGCCGATGTGCTGGCCCGGGCCGAGGTTTTGAGCCGGGCAAGCGGCGCACGGCTGACCCCGGTCCGCCGCCGGGCGCTGGAAATACTGCTGGCAGCCCACCGCGCCGTCGGGGCCTATGACGTGTTGCAGCAACTGGCGGCAGACGGCTTTGGCAACCAGCCGCCCGTGGCCTACCGCGCCCTCGACTTTCTGGTCGAACAGGGCTTTGCCCACCGGGTTGACCGGCTGAATGCCTTTGTGGCCTGCATGCACCCCGGCGAGGCGCATGCCCCGGCTTTTCTGATCTGCCGCACCTGCCATGCCGTAGCCGAGGCCCCGGCCAGCGCAGTGCGCAGCGCGCTGGACAAGGCCGCCGTGACCGTTGGTTTTCAGGTCGAGCGCGCCAGTATCGAGGCGATGGGGCTTTGCCCGCAATGCCAGGTTGCTGCATGACGCTGATCGCGGCAGAGGGGCTGGATGTCAGGCTGGGGCAGACCACCGTGCTGACGGGTGTGACCTTGCAGGTGCGTCCAGCGGAAATCGTGACGATCCTTGGCCCGAACGGTTCAGGAAAGTCGACATTGCTGCGCGCCCTGCTGGGCATCCTGCCGGCCAGTGGCGGGCGGGTGCTGCGGCAGGCGGGTCTGCGCGTGGGTTACGTGCCGCAACGCCTGATGATCGACCGCAGCCTGCCGATGACCGTGCGGCGTTTTCTGTCCTTGCCGCAGCGCTGCAGCGACGCGCAGGCCACAACGGCGCTGTCGCGTGTCGGCCTGCCGGGGGTGGACGCGCAGCAGATGACTGACCTGTCAGGCGGACAGTTCCAGCGCGTGCTGTTGGCGCGGGCCCTGCTGGCCGACCCGCAGCTGCTGGTGCTGGATGAACCCACCCAGGGCCTTGACCAGCCGGGCGAAGCCGCCTTTTACCGCCTGATCGCCGATGTGCGGGAAACGACGGGGGCTGCAGTGCTGATGGTCAGCCATGACCTGCACGTGGTGATGGCGGCAAGCGACCGGGTCATCTGCCTGAATGGCCATATCTGTTGTGAAGGCACACCGCGCGTGGTGTCGAATGCGCCAGAGTACCGCGCGCTTTTCGGCCTTGGCACATTGGGCGCGCTGGCGTTGTATCAGCACGAACATGACCACCATCATGACCATGGGCATGACCACGGCGAAGGCCATCATCACCACGGGCATGGGCAAAACCATGGGCATGGGCACGACCATGCTGGATGATTTCCTGGTGCGTGCCGCCCTTGGTGGGATCGGCCTGTCATTGGCCACGGGCCCCCTTGGCAGCTTTGTCGTCTGGCGGCGCATGGCGTATTTCGGCGATGCCACCGCCCATGCGGCCATTCTGGGTGTTGCACTGGCCCTGGCCACCGAACTGCCCATCGGGCTGGGCACCTTGCTGGTCGCCCTTGCCATGGCCGCCACGGTTTCGACCCTGTCGGCCAAGGGCTGGGCGATGGATACCACCTTGGGCGTTCTGGCACATTCGGCCCTGGCGCTTGGGCTGGTGGCCGTGTCTTTCATCCCGTCTGTGCGGGTTGACCTGTCAGCCTTTCTGTTCGGCGATATCCTTGCGGTCAGCAAGCGCGACCTTGCCTTCATCTGGGGTGGTGCCACGCTGGTTCTGGCCCTTCTTGTCTGGCGCTGGCAGGCGCTGCTGACGGCAACGCTGAACGCAGATCTGGCCCATGCCGCCGGAATCAACCCGGACCGCGAAAGGCTGGTGCTGACACTTGCCCTTGCCGTTGTCGTGGCCGTTGCGCTGAAGGTCGTGGGGGCCCTGCTGATTGCCGCCATGCTGATCATTCCGGCCGCCGCCGCGCGCGGTCTGACCCGAAATCCCGAAGGCATGGCCGTGACCGCCACCCTGATCGGCGCCATGGCAACCCTTGCCGGGCTGTGGGGATCGCTGCAATGGGACACGCCAGCAGGACCGTCGATCATTGTCGCCGCAACCTTGGTCTTTGTCCTGTCAGCAAGTGCCGCGCGCAGGGTCTGACGCCGCCGACCGGTCAAGCGGCCGACCAAAGGATGGCGATTGCCCCTGCAGCTAGACCGTCACAAAGGCGGTGACCATCAGACAACCCACCACCACCGCTGTCAGCAGGAAGCGCAGGCGCAGCCACCATGGCGGGGCCAAGCCGCGCTGCCAGAACATGATGTCAAGGCCGATCAGCAAAAGGAAGCCAAGCGCCAGCCAGATGGCGGAACTGACGGGGCCAGAGCCGACAAAGAAGAACGCCCAAAGCGCCGGGATCACCGAAATGGCATAGCCATAGGCGGCGACGGTTCCCGTGGCCTTGGTGGCAAATCCCCATAGCACGCCGGACATGAAGGACAGGATGATCGTGCCATAGGCAAGGCCCATGTAGGGGCCGACAAAACGCGGGCCAAAGGTGCTGGCCATGAAGGTGAAGGCTGCGGGCGACAGTTCAGTGATGGCGCTGGCGACAAAGGGGATCAGGCCCGCAAGCCCAAGCAGCAAAGGCGCGCGCGGGATGGGGGTGCCCATCATGTTGCACCTGTCAGGGTGGCGACAAGGGTGGCAATGCGCGTGGCCCGGGTGGGGGCGGTCTTGGCGCTGTTGATCGGGTAAAGAAGACCGCGCTGCTTGCCGGGGGTCAGGGCACCCCAACAGGCGGTCGCATCACTTTTGCGCAAGGCAAGGAAGACGTCATCGGGCAGATCAACCACGTCATCGGGTGCCGGGCGCAGGCGAATTTCCAGCGGATCACCGGGGGCGATGCCGTTCCGGTCCAGCAGGCATTGCCCTGCCCACAGGAACACATCCGGCAGCACCGGCGCGCGGGTCAGGGCAAGGTTGACGGGGTGATTGTGGATTTCACCTTCCACCCGCCGGGTCTTGCCCAAGGCCGTGACCAAATCTGGCGGCAGGCGCAGGATGGTATAGGTGGCCCGGCCCCAGTCGATGGGTGCGACGCGGCCTTCGAAGGTGATGTCGTCGGTCAAACCGGGCCCTCTGCGCGGGGTGCGTTGGCCGGGGAAGTAGGGCAGTGCCGTGGCGCGGTCAAATCCGCGGCGGGCGCAGGGCGCTGATCAGGCGGGTGGCTGGTAGGGCGGCCACCAAGAAGCACAGCGGGATAACAGCTTGTCGGGCAACGGACGGATTGCAGGTCGAGGGGCCGGTAGGGCAGCGCAAGGCTTTTGGCGGCAGCAGCGGCGGGGGCGAGGGCGGCGGCAGCAGTAGAAAACCCGCCGACGGTGCATCTCTTGATCTGCGGCGCGGGACCAGTCCACCCGGAATGCGGGGCATGTCCCGGGCCATCGCGCGCATGGCGGCAAGCGTGCCGCCGCGTGTGTCATTCATTGCAGATCAGAGCGATCTGATCGCAAGGTCATACGGGTTCGCGCAGGATGCGGGGCACCTTGAATTCGATATCCTCGGTCGCGGTTTCGACCAGTTCGACGGTGACCGCAAAGCGGGCGCGGAAGGCATCAATCACTTCGTTCACCAGAACCTCGGGTGCCGACGCACCAGCCGTAATGCCAACGCTGCCGATGCCCTGCAACGCGCGCCAGTCGATATCGGCGGCGCGTTGCACCAGTTGGGCATAGGCGCAACCGGCGCTGCGGCCAACCTCGACCAGACGGAGGGAGTTGGAAGAATTGGGCGCACCGATCACCAGCAGGGCATCAATACGCGGGGCGATGGCCTTGACGGCAGCTTGCCGGTTGGTGGTGGCGTAGCAGATATCTTCGTGCGCAGGGGCGAGGATGGCAGGAAAGCGGGCCTGCAGGGCGGCGGCAATATCGGCGGTGTCATCGACGGAAAGCGTGGTCTGAGTAATGAAGGCAAGGCGCGCCTCGTCGCGCACCTGCAGGTGCGCAACATCGGCGGG
>JALOSO010000209.1 GCA_025458385.1 Paracoccaceae bacterium
GCATTCACCGCCAGATCGGCCTCGGTCACGGGGCTGCCGCCCTTGTCCCAGACCTGCGGATTGCGCTTCCAGTACCGCAGCGCGATCTTGCCGCCCTCCAGTGCCGCATGCGTCAGCAGGTCCAGATCACGCGCCGGCAAGGGTCATCCCATCCACCAGCAGGCTTGGCACCCGAAATGACAGATGCGCCCTTGCGTCATTCGCGGGCACGATGCGCAACAGCATATCCCGCAGGTTCCCCGCAATCGTGCATTCGTTCACCGGGTGGCTGATCTGCCCGTTCTGCACCCAGAACCCCGCCGCCCCGCGCGAATAATCCCCCGTCGTCGGGTTGATCGTGCTGCCGATCATTGATGTCACCAGCAGCCCTGTGCCCATTGCCGATATCAGATCATCCCGCGTTGCCACACCTTGGGTCAGGTCGATGTTCGACGTCCCCGGCGAAGGCGGCGCGCCCGTGCCCCTTGTGGCATTGCCCGTCGACGAAAGCCCCAGCTTGCGCGCCGTTGCCAGATCAAGCACCCAAGACGTCAGCACGCCGTCCTGTACAAAGGCCCGCCGCTGCGTCGGCAAGCCTTCCGCGTCAAACGGCTTGGAAGACCCGATCCGAACGCGATGCGGATCCTCTACCACCGACAGCCCCGCTGGCAGAACCTGCGTGCCCATCGCATCCTTCAGCCAGCTTGCGCCCCGTGCAATCGCCGCCCCGTTGATGGCCGAAATCAGATGGCCAATCAGGCTGACCGCCACGCGTTCATCAAACAGCACCGGATAGGTGCCCGTCACCGGTTTCACCGCCCCCGCCCGCGCAAGCGCCCGTTCCGCTGCCAGTGACCCAATTCCCGCCGCCCCTGGCATATCTGCGGCAAACACCCGGCCTTCGCCTGCATAATCCCGCTCCATCCCCGTGCCGCTGCCGGTGAACGCCACCGCCGACAAGGACCGCGACGTGCGCGCATAGCCCCCCGCAAAGCCGTTGCTCGCGGCGATATGCAAGGCCCGCGCCGAATAGCCCGCCCCCGCCTCAACCTGCGTGATCCCCGCATGCGCCAGCGCCGCCGCCTCAGCCGCCCGCGCATCCGCCTCCAGCGCGGCCGCCGTTGGCTCTGCCGCCGGGTCTGCCAGCTGTAACGCCGCGGCATCCACCGCCTGCGCCAGTTGCGCCGCATCCGCCAGCCCAGCATGCGCGTCCACCGGCGCCTCGCGTGCCATCGCCACCGCACGTTCGGCCAAGGCCGCAATCGTCCGGTCGCTTACATCAGACGCGGAGACGCAGGCCTGCCGCCCGCCGATCAGAACGCGCAGGCCGATCTCGATGCTTTCCGACCGTTCGGCCTGCTCCAGCTTGCCTGCGCGTGTCTCGATCGACATCGCTGTGCCTGCCACCGCCATCGCATCCGCGCTTTCTGCGCCAGCTTTGCGTGCCGCTGTCAGCAGGGCTTCGGTCAACTGTTCAAGTGCGGGCATGGCAAGATTTCCTTGGGGGCGTGGTCTGCACATAGGTCCGGGCAGCAGAAATGGAAAGGCCGCCTGCATCGCCTGCAAGCGGCCCCCCGATGTCTTCTCGGCTTATTGCAGCTGCTGGCCGTTCACGAACAGACCCTTGTCACGGAACTCGACCTCGGATGTCATGCTGTCACTGCCATCGGCCGCCATTGTTGCAAACATGCCCATCATCATCCGTGCGCCCATCAGCTGATCCTCTGGCACCAGACCCATCGCTGCCAGCTTTTCCAGCAGGCCATTCGCGCCATCCAGCTTGAAGTTCAGCAGGCCAGTCGGTGTCGGAATGCCGCCAAAGGTGGCGGTATCCGTCAGATCAAACGTCAGATCACCCGAGCCGGAAAGCGCAGCCCCCACCATCTTGAGTTGCAGGTCGCGGATCGACAGCGAATGCAGTTCCGGCGGTGGCGGAATTTCCCCAGCAGCAGGCGAGGCGTTTAAATCAGCCAGCAAACGGATGCTGCCGGCCGTATCGATGATCAGCGTCGCCGGGTCTTGCGGCAGCTGGCCGGTCGGGTCAGCCATGCCCCAAACTTCCGGCGGAAGCGTGAAATCAACCAGCTTTGTGACCAACGTGAAGGGCACAGGCTCTGCCGTGGTCGTCAGCGGAAACTGGAAATCGGTGGTCAGCTCGGCAAAACCGATATTGATCGGGAAAGGCACCGAAGGGTTGCCAACCGAGATTGTCCCGGCACCCGAGGTGAAGTTGTACTTGAAGTCATTCGCGGTAAAGGCATAGCCGCCCGCAAGGTTGTTCATCATCACATCGATGTTCGTCGCACCCGTCGGGTCCGTCATCGTGCCTTTGGCCGAAATCGATGCAGCCGTAAAGTCGATGAAAGGCGCGTCAGCCGTGCCGCTGGCCTTCATCACGGCGTCGGTCTGGACAATCGTCATGTCCATCGACGACGCCGGTGCACCGACCGACGGGTCGCCCGCCGACGACATGGTCAACGGAATGGTGTCAGACATGGTGATTTCAACCGTGCCGTCGCCGTTGTCCTTGAAGTTCATCTCGGCGATCGTCTGCTTGACGGCGTTGAGCGGATCTTCAAACGTCATCACCAGGCCGCGCACCTCAAGCGTATCACCGTTGCGGTTCACGCTGTCCGTGGTCACGGTCTGGCCGCTGCTCACCGAAAATTCCTGAAATTTTGTCCAAACATCTTCTGGTGTTACTTGCGCAAACGCTGTGCTGCCCATCAGAAGGGCGCCAAGGGTAATGCCTGCGCCAAATTTCCAGTTTTTCATAACGAAGCCTTCTTGTTGCAAATGAAAATCGGCGCGCAGTTTCGGACGGGATCGATGCGCGGTCAAGCGGATTTGGATCAAGGTATGGTTATCCTTCCGCAGCAAGCAGGGCGGCAAGACCCGTGCGATAATCCGGATAGCGCAGTTTTACGCCCAGTTCCTGCCGGATGCGGCGGTTACTGACGCGCTTTGATTCCGAATAAAAGCTGCGGACCATGGGCGGAAGATCAGCGGTGGCAAAATCAATCGTCGGCGGTTCCGGCAGGCCCAGCAGGGCGGCGGCATGGCTTAGCACATCTTCGGGCGGGGCGGGGTCATCATCGCAGACGTTATAGGCCGTGCCGGGGGCGGGCCGGGCAATCGAAGCGGCCAGCGTGGCGGCAATGTCATCGACATGAATGCGGCTGAACACCTGACCGGGCTTGATCAGCCGCCGTGCGGTGCCATCGCGCACCTTTTCAAACGGGCCGCGGCCGGGGCCATAGATACCTGCCAGCCGAAAGATATGTATGGGCAGGCCGGTTTGCAGCCATTGGTTTTCGGCAAGCACGCGGTATTCGCCGCGCGTGCTGCTGGGCGTCAGCGGCGTGTCTTCATCGACCCAGCCACCCTGATGATCGCCATAAACCCCGGTGGTGGACAGGTAACCCACCCATTGCGGGCGGGCCAAGCCAATCAGGTCACCTGCAGCCTGCAGGAAAGGGTCACCACTGGCATCCGGCGCAGCGGAAGCAAGGATATGCGTGGCAGCCGCAAGGGCGCCGGCAAGGTCGGCGGGCCAGAGAAGCGGCTCGACACCGGTCTGGCGCAAAGCGGGCATGTTACCGGGGCTGCGGGTGGTACCGATGACGCGCCAGCCCTGCGGTATCAACATACGGGCAAGGGCTGCGGCGGAATAACCATGGCCAAGGGACAAGAGGGTGTTCATGCGCCCATGTATCCCTTGCCGGAATGTCTGCCGCAAGTCCCCCAGCCGACCCCTGTCAACAAGGGCGCAGCATGCCACCCCATTTCAACCGACAGACCGCGTTGACAGGCACAGCAGGCCCCCTCCCCCCACGTGGGGAGGGATGGGGTGGGGGGGCTGACAAGGCGCTGGCAAGCTGTTGCTACAACCCCTCACTTGCGCAAACCCGCCCCCATGCCTTAGATACCCAATCCCTGTTTCAAGAAGCATCAGATGAACGCCGAAATCCTTCCCATCCTGACCCCGCCGCACGCCGAACCCACCGCCTTTCGCGATGCCGAGGCTGCCGTAACCCGGCTTGAGGCGCTTTTTGCGCAGGCGACGCAGTTTCTGGCCCGACATTTCAGCGCTGCCGTCACCGGTGGCAAACCGGCCCAGCGGATACGCGCCTATTACCCCGAAATCCGCCTGACCGTGACCAGCTTTGACAAGACTGACTCGCGCCTGTCCTTTGGCCATGTCGCCACGCCCGGCACCTATGCCACCACCGTCACCCGGCCTGATCTGTTCCGCAATTACCTGATCCAGCAGATTGGCCTGTTGATGCAGCACCATAAGGTCGAGGTGATGATCGGGCCATCCGACACCCCGATCCCTGTGCATTTCGCCGTTGCTGGCAACCCCAATGTCAGCGTGCCGCAGGAAGGCGTCATGGAATTCAGCCTGCGCGATGTCTTTGATGTGCCCGACCTTGCCACCACCAATGATGACATCGTCAACGGCGTGCGTCAGTTCAACGCCGATGGATCGCGCCCCCTCGCGCCCTTTACCGCCCAGCGTGTTGACTATTCGCTGGCCCGCCTGACGCATTACACTGCAACGAACCCCGCACATTTCCAGAACCATGTGCTGTTCACCAACTATCAGTTCTATGTTGATGAGTTTGAGGCCTACGCCCGCCGCATGCTTGCCGATCCGACCAGCGGCTATACCGCCTTTGTTGCCACAGGCGACGCCGAGATCCGCAATGCCGATGATCCGCTGCCCGTGCCTGCCAAGATGCCGCAGATGCCCACCTATCACCTCAAGCGTCGCGGCGGGCAGGGGATTACCCTTGTCAATATCGGCGTCGGCCCTTCCAACGCCAAAACCGCCACTGACCATATTGCCGTGCTGCGCCCGCATGCCTGGCTGATGGTTGGCCACTGCGCCGGACTGCGCAATTCGCAATCCCTGGGTGATTTCGTGCTGGCCCACGCCTATCTGCGCGAAGACCACGTCCTTGATGATGATCTGCCCGTCTGGGTTCCCATTCCCGCGCTGGCCGAAATTCAGATCGCGCTTGAAGATGCCGTCGAAAGCGTCACGCAGCTTGAAGGCTATGAACTGAAGCGCATCATGCGCACGGGCACTGTGGCCACTATCGACAACCGCAACTGGGAGTTGCGCGATCATTCCGGCCCTGTACAGCGCCTGTCGCAATCCCGCGCTGTGGCACTGGATATGGAAAGTGCAACCATCGCGGCCAACGGTTTCCGGTTTCGGGTGCCTTATGGCACACTGCTTTGCGTTTCCGACAAGCCTTTGCATGGCGAACTGAAACTGCCGGGCATGGCATCCGACTTTTACAAGACACAGGTTGCCCGGCATCTGCAGATCGGCATCAGGGCCATGGAAACCCTGCGCGAGATGCCGATCGAAAAGATGCACAGCCGCAAGTTGCGCAGCTTTGAAGAAACCGCTTTCCTTTGAGGCAGGCAAATTTGCGGGGAAATCCGCCGGGTTTTTCCCAAAAGGGCTTGCTTTGCCGATGAAAAACCTGTGTTTGGCGGCGTGAAGCAAATTGGCGCAAACGCCAGGGCCGCAAACGCGGACAGCACAGGGGATATGATGATGACCAAACCGATGACAAAGACCCAACTGGTGGCCGCACTGGCCGATGAAATGGGCGGCGACAAGAAGACAGCTGGCGCAGCACTTGATGC
>JALOSO010000210.1 GCA_025458385.1 Paracoccaceae bacterium
GTGGCGATGGCCGGCAAAGCGGCCAATGCGGCGCGGGCAGACCCGTGTTCAGCGATCAGCCGATGCCAGGTGGCAGGCCCAACCCTGCGGGAGCGAATGAGGCAGAGAGCATCAAGCGGATCATCGTCCACCAGGGGTGTGGGGTGGGGTGTAGGGTAAGACAGAAGACCCGACATGCGCACCTCGCCTCATTCGCGATTCGCACCTTGCGCCAGACGGGGTTAACAGGCGGTAAAGAAACCCTTTCCGGTTTTCATTTTGCAAAAACACGGATTGCGGCCCGGGCAAGGAAGAAGACCCGTTGAAGTCCTGGCAGATTTTGATCAAAATGCCGCCAACACAAGGGAGCCCGCCATGCTGAACGCCGAAGTCGCCAAACGCCGTGAAACTGCCGTGTCGCGCGGTGTGGGCATGATGACCCAGATTTACGCCGACCGCGCGCTGAACAGCGAAGTCTGGGATATCGAGGGCAACCGCTATATCGATTTTGCCGCGGGCATCGCCGTGGTCAATACCGGCCACTGCCACCCGCGCATCATGGCGGCTGTCGCCGAACAGATGGGCCGCTTCACGCATACCTGCCATCAGGTGCTGCCGTATGAGAATTACATCCGTCTGGCCGAACGCCTGAACGCCGCCGTGCCGGGCGATTTCGCCAAGAAGACCATCTTCGTTACCACCGGGGCCGAGGCCTGCGAAAACGCCGTGAAAATCGCCCGCATCGCGACGGGCCGCAATGCGGTGATCGCCTTTGGCGGGGCGTTCCATGGCCGCACGTTCATGGGCATGTCGCTGACAGGCAAGGTCGAACCCTACAAGAAGGGCTTCGGCGCGATGATGCCCGATGTCTGGCACATCCCCTTCCCGCAAGAGGTGCACAACATCACCACCGCCGATGCGATGGCGGGCCTGACCAAGATCTTCAAGGCCGACCTCGACCCCGCCCGCGTTGCGGCCATTGTCTTTGAACCCGTGCAAGGCGAAGGCGGGTTTTACCCTGCGCCAAAGGAACTTGTGCGCGCCATCCGCAAGCTGTGCGATGAGCATGGCATCGTGATGATCGCCGATGAGGTGCAGACCGGCTTTGCGCGCACGGGCAACCTGTTCGCCATGCACGGCTATGACGTGGCCGCCGACCTGACCACCATGGCCAAGGGCCTTGCGGGCGGTTTGCCGCTTGCGGCTGTCACGGGCAAGGCTGAACTGATGGATGCCGCCCACCCCGGCGGCCTTGGCGGCACTTACGGCGGCAACCCCCTGGGCATTGCGGCGGCGAACGCCGTGCTGGATGTGATCGAGGATGAAAAGCTGTGCGACCGCGCGAATGAGCTTGGCAGCCGCCTGAAACAGCGGCTCGAGGCGATCCGCTCGACCACGCCGGAAATCAGCGATATCCGCGGGCCGGGCTTTATGGTCGCCTGCGAATTCGCCAACCCTGCCAACCACGAACCCGATGCCGGTTTCACCAACCGCGTCAAGGCCGAGGCGCTGAAGCGCGGCCTCATCCTGCTGACCTGCGGGGTTTACGGCAACGTCATCCGCTTCCTTGCGCCCATCACGATCCCGGATGCACATTTCGCCGAGGCGATGGATATTCTTGAGGAATCGGTCGCAGCAGCGCGGGGGTGACGCCGTTAGGACTGATCCTGAAGCTGGCGCTCATCGCTTCCTGACGGTCGCTCTTCGCTGATGCCACCAGCGAAGAACGACCACTTGGGCGTGATGAGCGGCCCGTCTCCAGCAATGTTGGACCATCATCGCGGGAAAGCGCAAAACCGGCGGGCCTAGACCGCCTTGCCCGCCTCTGGCCCATGCACCCCACCGATCAGCTCTTCCACCATTACGGCAATCAGTTCGGCCCGGTTTGACACGCCAACCTTGCGGTAAATCGCCGTACTTTGCGCCTTGATCGTGCCTTCGCGCGTCTCACGCAGCCGCGCGATTTCCGCAATCGGCACGCCCTTGATCGACAACAACGCCACATCCCGTTCGGCCGGCGTCAGGCCCCAATCGTCAAAATTCTGTTCCATCACATGCTGAAACGCCCCGCTGGCCGCCTGCAGTTCCCGTTCAACCCTTGCATTGCGATGGGTCAGGTGCAGCGCTTCGCGCAGGAACAATACGGCCCCAAGCACCAGCGCAAACACCGCTACCAGTTCGATTTGTGCATGCAACCGCTCGGCCCGCCATTCCGATATCAGATCCGACAGGAACACCGCGCCGCAGCCCAGTTGCAGCAGCGCCGCAATCCCAAAGACCCAGCGTTTAAGAAGGGCGCGGTACTTTCGGGGCAGGATGCGATGGATCATCCGCAGCTTTTAGCCCGGTCACCATCGCCTTTACAAGGTTCTCACGGTGTCGCAGGCTGGCAACCGCCACCCCGGCAATATGCAGCACCACCAGCCCGATCAGCACGTTGACCAAGGCCTCATGCGCATCCTCTACCCATTCCACACCGAAATATGCGTCCATCCCCATCATCCAACCCGTCGCGCAGATGCCCCCCAGCACCGCCACCAAGGCCACGATCATCGCCGCCCCCGCCGGGTTATGCCCCAGATGCCGCGCCTCGCGCCCCCGCGCCATATCGCGCAGATAGGTCAGCAGCCGCATGGGCCCCGGCAGAAAGCTGGCAAAGCGCGCGTGCTGCGTGCCCCAAAAGCCCCAGATCAGCCGGAACGCGATCAGCCCCATGACGACGTAGCCGAAGGCCCGGTGCAGGCTGCGGCTGTCTTCCGACAGATAGGCCGCCAGTACGCCCGCCACCACCCCCCAGTGAAACAGGCGCACCCCGATATCCCAGACCATGACCATGCGCTGGCCCGCCCGTCCTTCCTGTGATGCGCCCGTTGTCATGGTCAGTCCTCAGGCTTCGATACGTTCAAGTTCGGCGCCCGTGTTCGGGTCATAGAACACTTCCATCTTCACCCCATCCACTTCGCCATAAATCTCATAGCACTGGCCATCGTTGATCTTGAACGCCAGCACCTTCCCGCCCTCATCCTCGAACGCCTTCATCGATTGCCAGATCGGCGCCGAGACATCACCCGGCGTGCAGGACGGTTCGGCAAAGGCCGGTGCTGCCGCCAGAATCAACGCAGCTGTCAGGAATTTCGCATTCATTGTCGTACCTCATTGGTTTTCACAGGGCTTGGGAAGGTTGCCCCAAAGATCAGCAAAGCCTGGCCAGCCCGCGCCCGCCATTGCACCGCGATGCAAAACCAACCGCATAAGCCAAAGTTTACAGCGGCCTTTCGCCGACCAAATCCCAGCGCGCACGGGGCGATGACCGGCCCACCCCCCTTGCAGATGCAGATCGCGGCAGGTTTCCCCCGTCGCCATGGCAACGCGCCGCCACGTCACCGCCAGAGAGCACCACCTGCCCCACCTGCCGCGTTACACTGGCGCTGCTTTCACCCAACGGATGAGGATGCCATGAAACGCCATTATCTTGCCCTGCCCCTTGCGGTCTTCGCCCTTGCCGCCTGCCAGACCGAAGGCCAGAACGCCGCAGTCGGTGCCCTTGGCGGCGCGGCCGTCGGCGCAGCCGTATCCAGCGACGAAGACCGGCTTGCCGGCGCGGCACTGGGGGCCGCTGCGGGTGTTGCCGCGTCAACGCTGATCCGCCCGACAGGCCAGAACAATACATGTCTCTACCGCGATCAGCTTGGCCGCACGTTCGAGGCCGCCTGCCCATAACCGCGATACATGCAAGGCCCGGCGCGGTACAGTGCGCCGGGCAAACCGCCTGATTGACAGGCCAAAGGCGGCTTTCCTAGACTGAGCGGCGTCGGGTGTGGGGCATAGCCGCTGGAATGATTGTTTACACCTATTCACTCTGGCTTGTGGCAGGCTCTGTCGCGGTGGCCCTGATGGCCACATTCACCGGCCTGACCCTGACGCGCGGCATCCAGGCCCTGCCGCTGAACATCCGCCAGTTGCGCATTGTCATGGCGGCCATCCTGCTTGGCAGCGGCATCTGGTCCATGCACTTTGTCGCCATGCTTGCCATGCGCTTTGATGTGCCTGTCGCCTATGAACTCGTGCGCACCATCGCCTCTGCCCTCATTGCCATCTTGCTTGCCGGGATCGCCTTGCTGACCATGCATTTCGCTGCCCGCCGCCCCGCCACGATTGCCGCCTCTGGCGCCGTGCTTGGCATCGGCATTGTCGCCATGCATTACGTCGGGCTATCGGCCATCGAAGGTTGCCTGCCCCTTGTCAGCCCCGGCAGCATTGCCCTGTCCAGCCTGCTGGCCATCGCCCTTGGCATTGCCGCGATCGCCATCGCCTACCATCAGCGCACCGAACGCAACACGCTTCTTGCAACGCTGGTGTTTGGCACGGCTGTGGCCATCGTGCATTTCAGCGCCATGGCGCAGACCGCTTTTGCCCGCACGGACCCCATCCCCACCGCCACCGATACCACCCAGGTTGCGATCTTTGTTCTGCTAGCCGTCTTTGCCATCTCTGGCGCATTCCTGCTGTCCGGGGCCAGCCTGATGGCCCGCAAACCTGCAAGCCCTGCCAGCGCATTTGCCAGCCCGCAGACAGGCCATGTTCCGGCGGCCGCCCCGCCGGTTGAGGCCAAGGTCACCGCGCCACTGCAGCGCCTGCCGTATGAGCGTGAAGGGCGCACGCATCTGGTGCCGATGGACCGTGTCGCCGCCCTGCATGCCGAAGGGCATTACACCACCGCCTACCTTGATGGCGGCCCGGTGTTCTGCCCCTGGTCCATCACCCAGGCCGAAGACCGCCTTCCCCCCGGTTTCCTGCGCGTGCATCGCAGCTGGATCGTCAATATCGCCCGCGTGAGTGCCTATGAAAAGGCGCGGGACCATGGCTATTGCCTGCTGCAAGGACCACCCGATCTGCCCCGCGTGCCCGTGGCGCGCAACCGCATTGCCGCCGTGCGCGAAGGGCTGGGCTTATAAAGGCGCCATCCCCGCCAGCTGAAAATTTCAGGCCTGAAATTTTCAGCCGTCGCACCGGATGATCAGCGCCGCCACAGCCACGCATGGGCAGCCGGCTGCATTGCCCGCCGTGCGCGTGGCGTCGCCGCTGCAAATCCCCGCCCCCTGAAAATTTCAGGCCTGAAATTTTCAGTTACCGCCATAGCCAGGCATAGCCTGCAAGCCGCCCTTGCACCTTGGACAACCAGCGGTTCGCCAACCCCGGATGCGGCACAGCACCGGTTGCCAGCCGCTCCACCACCACCTCGACCGGGCAGGGCCGCCCACTTACCGGATCATGGTAGCGCGGATAGGCAATCAGCGTCGCATGTACCAAAGCTGCCATATCAGGCCGCGCCACCCGGCGCGCAGGCACCGGCGCAAGGTCCGTCGTCAGCCCCCAGCCCGCATAGAATGGCGCACCAAGGCAGGTTACAGGCTTACCCCGGATCAGTGCCTCAAACCCAAGCAGGCTGGTCATCGTCCAGACCGCGTCACAGGCGCCGATCAGTGCGATTGCATCCGCCCGGCTTGCCACCACATCCGCCAGCCCGCGATCCTTCAATTGGGCTGCGTCCACTGCCCCTGGACGCAAGCCTGCCTCGACATCGGGATGCGGCTTGTACACGATCACCGCCCCCGGATTGGCCTGCGCCCAGACGGATCGATGCATCATCCTCGACCTGCCCCGGCACCAAAATGCGCCTGCCTGCCGGTATGTCCGGCAGCCCCCCGCCAAGATTGTATTTGGAAATCGCCCCCTTGCGCAGTCGCTCCATCAGGCGTTCAGCCCGCGCCCGCCCACCCGGCGGCAAGAACCCCGCGATCAGGGTTTCCAGATCGCTTGGCCGCGTCGGATCATAGTAAATCCCCCGGCTGTCCGTCACCAGCGACAAGGGCGGCACCAGTTCCGCCCCCAGCCCGCGTGAGCGCAGGAACCCATCCTCCACGCGCCGCACGACCGACCCCGTCAGCCCTGCAGGCTCTTTGCCCGCCCAAACCAGCAAGGGCCGCCTAAGGACAATCGCCTTTGCCGGATCATCCTGAAAAACCAAAGGTTTTTGTCGCCCGAATACGGCCTGCAGCCGCCCCCGCTTCCACAGCCGCATGCCCATGGCCACATGGCCATGCCTGTCTTCGCGGAACGCCCGCACCTCGGCCTCGAGCTGGTCAATCGCGCCTTCCAGCGTGGTCAGACGGTCGCGGCAGGGGTCATACCAGATGGGCATCAGGATCATCGCTGCCGCGAACATTTGCACAGGGCTAAGGCGCCGCACCCGCCGCGCAACGGGCTGCCAGTCCTCGGTCACCCCCCAACCGGCATACCAGGGCTGGCCAAAGACCACGGGCCTGTGCCCGGCCAGCACAGCCTCCCATCCCAGTTGACTGCTGACCGTATAGACCGCCGCCGCCCCCGCCAGAAGCCGCCAGGGCGATACCGCGGCCGTCAGCAAATCACCCTGGGCCGTTGTGAAATGCCCCGCGCGATAGCCGCCTTGGGTTTCCGGATGGGTCTTGATGATGATCCTTTTGCCGGGATGCCCCGCGCGCGCCGCAGCCAACATCTGGGCAAACGTCGCCTTTGACGCACTGCCATGGCGGATCGACGCATCACCCGCCGTCTGATCCACCACCAGCACATAACCCGGTTCCGGCACGGCATCCGCCGGATCATGCGTGTTGTATTTCGAAAGCTCTGCCGCCCCCAGCCGCGCGATACCTTCCTCGGCACGCGCCAGCAGGGCTGCGTCGTTCAAGGGATGCGTCGCCAGTATCATCTCCAGCCGTGACGGCTGGCCGCTGTCAAAATGCACCCCGAGATCATCCAAGATCAGCCCCAGCGGCGCGTCACCTGCCCGCCCTGGTTTGACCGAGCGAAGAAAGGCATCCTCGATGCGGATCAGCGGCACACCTGCCTTGGCTGCCACCGCCTCACCCCGCGCCGCATAGGGGCTGCGGCCCCAGACCACGACGCCATCATCCGCGCGCGGCCAGCCCAGATGCAAGGAATGCCCGGCCAGCGCCATCATCCGGCGCAGACGCTTGTCACGCAGAAAACCCGCGTTGTAATGGAAAAGCCGCCGGGGAATGTGCCCGGCGGCCTGTTGGTCATCCGCCGTCAAGGCGCCCTCAGCCGCCCGAAGCGGTTGAACTGATCGAACTTGCCGCCCCAGCCGTACCGGTGATCGCGTTCAGCGTTTTCTGCCACTGCACGAACGGCGCTTCGGTCACATAAACCGTGTCGCCATCGCGGATCGCGAAATCACGCGCCTCGAACATGCCCGTCGGTTGCGTCAGGTCCAGCACATAGACAAAGCGCTGATCGCCCTGCAGGTCATTGCGCCCCAGCACGGCATTCGCAATCTCGGCGGGTTCGTTGCGGAACACGAACACACCCGTGGGGTCGGCCAGCGTCGTCGTCAGACCACCCACCGTTGCAATGGCCTCGATTGCGCTTAGCGTCCTGGTCTCGAATGGCACAAGGCTTTGGCCGCCGGTCGCACCCAGAACGGCAAATGACCGGGTATCCTGTTCGACGTTGATCTTGTCGCCGGGCCGCAGCGCGATATCAAGACCGGGGTTTTCATACAGGTCCGACAGCCAGATCTTGCCCGTGTGACCACCACGCGTCACCCGCACAAGGGCTGTTTCCGGTGGAATGGCCACGCCACCCGCGGCGGCAAGCATGCCGCTTAGCAACCGGGTTGGCCGCGCGATGGGAAAGACCCCCTGCCCCGTGACAGCCCCAGACACGGTCACGGTTGATCCGTCACCGGCTGCACGCTGCACCGTCACCTGCGGATCAGGTGTCTGCGTATCAAGTTTGCGGGTAATGGCCTGGCGCAAACCATCAGGTGTTTGCCCGGCCGCACGGATACGCCCGGCATAGGGGATGAAGATAAAGCCTTCGCCATCCACCTGCACCTGATCCAGCAGCGACACGCGCTGCCCGGTATTGCCCAGAAGCGGGTCGTCACGGACGTTTTCATAAACGCTTAGCACCAGCGTGTCGCCCGCGCTGATCGTGTCAGACCCGATCACGCCGGCATTGCGGAAATTCGCGCCGAAACCGAAGGCCGGGGTGACCGACGTGGCGCGGGTCACGCGACTGTTGACGGTCACCACAAAGGCATCACCCTGCTCCAGAACGGAGCCTGCGAAAATCTCGCGCTTGTTGGGGCCGGATCGTGGCAGACCACAGCCTGCAACCATGCCAACCACGGCGGCAAGGGCCAGGGCCTGCGCCCCCCTTGAAACATACTTATGCACTGCTCGGGCTCCTTTAGTGGAGTTTTACCTCAGGTTTTGCCTGCAACCCTAACGAACGTATCGGGATTTTGCAAAAACCGATTGCAGCGCTCAGGTCACAAGACGCAACTGTTGCCGAGGTGCCGCATTCCCGGATGTCAGCGAGTCATAAGGATCTTCGGCTGAAAGCATCATATCCACAACCTGTCGCATCAAGGCCCTGCGCCCGCGCGAGGAGTAGTAGCCACCCGGAATCTGACTGGTTTCCAGCAGATAATGCCGATAATCGCGATAAGCCTTGCTATCGGGCCGCGTGGCTTGGGCAAAGAACTCCGGCAAAGCTTGGGTCGAGACGAATTCGGGCTTGGCATAGACCGCAGCGCCGAACACTTTCAACGGCAGACCACGCCACAGCACCTGCTGGCCCGCCGTCGAATTCACCGTCACGGCCGAGCGTGCATCATTCAGCAGTGCCGCGAGTTTGCCGCCGCGCACGAAGTGAATGCGCTTCTCAACCCCGTATTCGCGCGCCAGCCTGCGGATCTCGCGCAGGATTTCCACGCGGCCATCCTCCAGCGGATGCGCCTTGAACACCAGATGGTGATGCTGCGGCGCGCCTTTGGCGAAACCCTCCATCACCGTTGTCAGGAATTCTGCCATGCTTTTGAACGGCGAATGTTTCTGGAAACTCGCATCATGTGCCAGTTGCAGGATGACAAGGTGATAGGGAAAACCCCCCTGCCGGATGCGAAGCGTGGCAATCGCGCGCTGCCAGCGGTGGATGGGCATCAGGATCAGACGTTGCAGGTACAGCAGGAATTCCTGAAACACCGTGATGTCGCGGTGCGGGCGGAAATTGCGGAAATCCCAAAAGCCTGTCAGCACGAACCAATGGTAAAGCGCGCCCCAGAACACATGCTGGCGCATGTCGCCCCAATGGCTGGGCGTATCGGGCAGGTCCATATCCGCCTTTTCCAGCGCCGCGCGCATATCCTTGACTGACATCTCCATCAACCGCGAATGCCCGTTTGATCCGCCACGTTCATAGGTGATCCAGTAGGGGCGCAGATAGCCTTCCTCGAACACATGCACCGTCAGACCCGCCGCCTTTGCCGCCGCCACGGCCTGTGCATGAATGGGCCGTGTGTCGCCATAAAGCACCAGATCGGTCACGCCTTTGTCTGCAATCAGCGCGGCAATCGTGGCAGGCCACGCATCGGGCAGGCCGCGATAGGGGATGAAGGTTGCCGTGGTGGGCCAGAACGCCCGGTCGCCCCGGTTGAACCCCACGCGCCAGACCTGCGCCCCTGCCGCCTGCAGCATCTGGCCAAGGCGGTGGAAATAGGGCCCGTGCGGGCCTTGCAAGAACAGAAAGGTGCGGTGGCTTGCGTCGGGCATCGGTTCTGGGTTCAGGTTTCTCAGCACTATCCCTACCCTGCCTTGCAACAGGGTTAACGGGGGAAAATCAACTGCGGGGCAGCGTAACGCGCCAGCGCGGCAAAATTGCGGCACCCTTGCTCCTTGTCACGCAGCACCTTACCAATGCAGCCAAAGGAGAAGCCCATGTTCACAGGTATCGTCACCGATGTCGGCCGGGTTCTGGCCTTGGACCAACAGGGCGATCTGCGCGTGCGCATCGGCACCGCCTATGAGGTGGCGCGCATTGATATCGGCGCCTCCATCGCCTGCGAAGGCGTCTGCCTGACAGTTATCGCCCTCGGCACCACCCCGCAAAACTGGTTCGACGTGCAGATCAGCGCGGAATCCGTGTCGAAAACCAATATCGGCACGTGGGCTGTCGGCACACCCGTGAACCTTGAACGCGCGCTGAAGGTGGGTGACGAACTTGGCGGCCACATCGTGTCAGGCCATGTGGATGGGTTGGCCGAAGTGGTGGATGTGACACCCGAGGGTGACTCGGTCCGCGTCACCTTCCGCGCCCCGCATGCCCTTGCCGGGTTCATTGCGCCCAAGGGATCGGTCGCGCTGAACGGCACCTCGCTGACTGTGAATGAGGTCAACGGCACCGATTTCGGCGTAAACTTCATTCCGCACACCCAGGCCGTGACGACATGGGGCCGCGTCGCCAAGGGCGATCTGTGCAACCTCGAAGTGGATACCATGGCGCGCTATGTGGCGCGGCTGCGCGAGTGGGGGCAATAGGCCACATATGGATGGGACAGGG
>JALOSO010000211.1 GCA_025458385.1 Paracoccaceae bacterium
GCATAAAAGCCGAACCATTTCAGGGCTGTCTGCAGCTCTTCCCGGTCGGGGCGCGAAAGTTCGGCTTCGGATGCGCGGGCCTGTTCCGGGGTTTCGTCAAGCAGCACGGGTGGCGCGGCCTCGGGCGTGGCGGCAGGCGTCGTCTGGGGCGTGACATCCGCGGTGGTCGCCGGCGGGGTCAGCAAGGGATCATCGGTTGCTGCTGGTGGCGTGCTGCCGGCAGCGGGCCAGAACTGATCACGGAAATCGCTGCCATAGGCCAGAAACGCATCGCGCGGGATCAGGTTTTCGCGCCGCAGGGCGGCCAGTGCCGCGGCACCTTCCTCGACCCCGTATGGCCCCAGCAGGATCGCGTACCAGCCAGAGCGCAGCCGATAGCCGGTCACATTCGGAAAAGCCGCGGCAAAGGCGCGGGCGCGGGTCTCGGCCTCGGGCAGGGTGGGCTGGGCCTCCACCTGCACCCAGACACGGTCTTGGGCAAATGCGGGGGCAAGGCTGCCAAGCAGGCCCAACAGCAGGACACAAAAGCGCAGAAACGTCATTCACCAACCCCGGATTGCGCCCGCCCGTCGGGCGTTTCGCATGTTCTGGCACATTCGGCGCTGATCGTGGGGCAAGACCCCGCGCGCCAATTGACCATCCCCCGCCTCTTGCCTATGGAGAAGGCGCTTTTCAAGAGGGTCTGACCATGGCCACCACCCCCCCGCGCAGTTTTCAGGAGATTATCCTGCGTCTGCAGTCATACTGGGCCCTGCAAGGGTGCGCCGTGCTGCAACCCTATGACATGGAAGTAGGGGCAGGCACGTTCCACCCGGCCACCACCTTGCGCGCACTTGGCAGCCGCCCATGGGCTGCGGCCTATGTGCAGCCCAGCCGCCGCCCAACGGACGGACGCTATGGCGAAAACCCGAACCGGTTGCAGCATTACTACCAGTATCAGGTCATCATCAAACCCAGCCCGCCGGATCTGCAGGCGCTGTATCTTGGCAGTCTGGCGGCCATCGGGCTGGACCCGTTGGTGCATGACATCCGCTTTGTCGAGGATGACTGGGAAAGCCCGACGCTCGGCGCCTGGGGCCTGGGGTGGGAGGTGTGGTGCGACGGGATGGAAGTGTCGCAGTTCACCTATTTCCAGCAGGTCGGCGGGCATGATTGCCGCCCGGTATCAGGTGAGCTGACCTATGGGTTGGAGCGTCTGGCGATGTATGTGCTGGGCGTGGATCATGTGATGGACATGCCCTTCAATGATCCGGATGCGCCCATTGCACTGACATATGGTGATATCTTCCGGCAGACCGAACAGGAATACAGCCGCCACAACTTTGATCAGGCCGATACGGCGATGCTGTTCCAGCATTTCGAGAATGCGGAACAGGAATGCGCGCGCATTCTGGCAGCGGAACAGCCCGACAAGGCAGGACGCACGATCGTGATGGCGCACCCGGCCTATGACCAGTGCATCAAGGCAAGCCATCTGTTCAACCTGCTGGATGCACGCGGGGTGATTTCGGTGACGGAACGCCAAGCCTATATCGGCCGCGTGCGCGCACTGGCCAAGATGTGCGCGGACGCGTTCCGGCTGACCGAGGCGGGGGCCGACGCCTGATGCCTTACTATGCGCCGAAAACCTTGTATCAACGTCTGCTCGATGTGGCGAAGGATCAGCACAATTTCATCGGGCGCAAGGCGCGCCGGTCGATGATGCAGCAATACGGCCACCGGGCGATTGCAGATTTCGAGGCGCGGCTGGCAGGCGTGGGGCCGGGGGATACCTGCCTTGATCTGGGCGCCAATCTGGGGGTGTTCACGGAAAAGCTGGCGCGCACGGGGGCCAGGGTGCATGCCTATGAGCCTGACCCCTATGCCTTTGATATTGCAAGCAAACGCGTGGCGGCCTATCCGAATGTGACGCTGCACAATCAGGCGGTTGCGTTCAAGGGCGGCACCTTTACCATGCGCCGTTCGGTCAAGTTCGACCGCAAGCCGGCTGCGGCCACGGGCAGTTCGACAATCGTGTTCAACGACCCGAAAAAGTTCAAGGCGGATGGGTTTGATGTGCAGGTGGTGGCGTTCCGCGATGTGCTGGCGGCCCTTGGCCCTGTGGCCATTGTGAAGATGGATATCGAAGGGGCCGAGTTCGACATCCTGCGCGATATCTTTGCGCATCCGGGCGATTTCGACATCGACGCGCTGTATTGCGAAACGCATGAACGGTCGGTCTATGCCGAATTCGCCGAAATTGACCGCATGCGCCGCGCGTCCGAGACAATGACGCGCCCGCATGTCAACCTTTACTGGCCTTGAAATGAGCATTCGTCCATGACAGGCCGCCTTGCCGCAGGAGCGATCTTGATCACAGCCCTCGCCGCCGGTATCGCCATGTATTGGCTGCAGGTTTACGCCTATTACAGCCCGGTCGAACCGGCCTCTGCCGCCGCCGAGGTGCGCCTGACAACCCTTGCGGGCAATGTTGAACCCATCCTCGCCGACAGCTTTCAGGGCATCGACAGCGACAGCAGCCCGATCCGCTTCCGCGCCTGTTTCACCACGCCGCACAGCCTGGCCATGCTGACCGAAACCTACCAGACCGCGCCCGAAGCCGTGCCGCTGACCGCGCCGGGGTGGTTTGACTGCTTTGATGCGGCCGCAATCGGTGCCGCGCTTGAGGGCGGGCAGGCCGTGGCCTTCATGGGTGAGGCGAACATCACCTATGGCATCGACCGCATGGTGGCGGTGTTCGATGATGGCCGGGCCTTTGCCTGGAACCAGATCAACGCCTGCGGGGCTGTGGTGTTCAAGGGTGAGGCTGCGCCCGAGGGTTGCCCCCCGCTGCCCGAGGCGACCGAATAATGGCACTGACTGGTAAACAGCGCCTGCATCTGGCCGCGCATGGGGTGATGGCGCGTCTGGGGTTGGATGGTCTGCGGCCCTTGCGCATCACGCCAGAGGGCGCGGCGTTTCGCCTGCATCTGCAGGACGGGTCGGTGCTTGTGCCCTCACCCTTGCTCTGGCGGTCATACCGGCGGGGATGGGCGGCACGGATGGCACGGCTGACACATGAATTCGCGCTGGATCTTGCCGCCCCCTTTGCCGCCGATGAATGGGTCATCGACATGGGGGCCAATGTCGGGGATTTCACCCATGCGGCCCTGCGTGCCGGGGCCACGCGCATTCTGGCGATGGACGGTGACCCCGTGGTGGCCGCCTGCCTGCGTGCCAACCATGCAGCCAACACGGCTGTGACCATCGAAAACGCCATCCTGTGGCGCGCGGCCGAGGTGGTGAAATTCTACAGCGCGCCGGGCAAGGCCGACAGTTCCATCTTTCTGCCGCCCGGCGAAGGGGCCTTGGCCTTTGAAGCGCAGGCCACCACGCTGGATATCCTTGCGGCAAAACACGGCATTGGCCGCATCGGCCTGTTCAAGATGGATGCCGAAGGGGCCGAGCCTGAGGTGCTGGAGGGTGCGACCGAAGTCTTGGCCCGCACGCGCATGGTGGCCATCGATACCGGCCCTGAACGCAACGGTGCGCGCACAGATGCGGCCTGCATCGCCATTCTTGAACGGGCGGGTTTCCGCATCCTGCCTGACCGCAATGACAAGCGCATGATCACCTTGGCGCAGAAAGACTAAGCCATGCCCGACCTGCTGATCGAACTTTTCTCGGAAGAAATCCCCGCCCGCATGCAGGCCCGCGCGCGCGATGATCTGCGCCGCATGGTGACGGATGGGCTGGTCGAGGCGGGCCTGACCTATGCATCGGCCGGGGCCTTCAGCACCCCCCGCCGCCTGACCCTGACCATTGAGGGCCTGACCTCCCAATCCCGCCCCGTACGCGAGGAACGCAAAGGGCCCGCCGTGACCGCCCCCCAACCCGCCATCGACGGCTTTCTGCGCAGCACGGGCCTGACGATTGATCAGCTTGAACGCCGCGCCGACAAAAAGGGCGAAACCTTCTTTGCCGTAATCGAAAAGCCCGGTCGCGCGGCAGACGTCATCGTGGCCGAGGTGCTCGAGGCCGCGATCCGCAATTTCCCCTGGCCCAAAAGCATGCGTTGGGGCAAAGGCGCGCTGAAATGGGTGCGCCCGCTGCAATCCATTCTGTGCCTGCTGTCTGATGAATCGGGCGCGTCGGTTGTGCCGGTGACGGTGGACCATCTGACGGCAGGCAACACCACCGAAGGCCACCGTTTCCTTGGCAACGGCCGCTTTGCGGTGTCGGGCTTTGATGACTACCGCGCCAAACTCTTGCGCGCGAAGGTCGTGCTGGATAGTGCGGAACGCGAGGCAACCATCTGGAACGCCGCCACCAACGCGGCCTTCGCGGTGGGTGGCACGGTGGTGCCGGATGCGGGGCTGCTGACCGAGGTTGCGGGGCTGGTCGAATGGCCGGTGGTGCTGATGGGCCAGATCGGCGCTGATTTTCTGGGGCTGCCGGCAGAGGTGCTGCAAACCTCGATGCGCGAACATCAGAAGTTCTTTTCGGTGAAGAACGCGCAGGGCCAGATCGACCGCTTCATTACCGTGGCCAATATCGAAACCCCGGATGCAGGGGCGACGATCCTGAAGGGCAACCAGAAGGTGCTGTCGGCCCGCCTGTCGGACGCGCGGTTCTTCTATGAAAACGACCTGCGCGTGGCGAAAGCGGGCATGGGCGAATGGCTGGAGGGGTTGAAGGCGGTCACCTTCCACAACAAACTCGGCTCACAAGCCGACCGCGTGGCCCGCATTGCGGCGCTCGCCCGCGAAATCGCCCCGATGGTGGGGGCTGATCCTGATCTGGCCGAACAAGCGGCAAAGCTGGCCAAGGCCGATCTGCGATCAGCCATGGTCGGCGAGTTCCCAGAATTGCAGGGCCTGATGGGCCTATACTACGCCCGCGCCGCTGGCCTGCCCGAAGCAGTGGCGCTTGCCGCGCGTGACCATTATTCCCCCTTGGGGCCAAGCGATGCTGTGCCGACTGAGCCCGTTTCGGTGGCCGTGGCACTGGCGGATAAGTTCGATACGATTTGTTCCTTCTGGGCGATTGATGACAAACCCACTGGGTCAAAAGACCCATTTGCACTTCGACGTGCCTCGCTTGGTCAGGTACGCCTGACGCTTGGAAATTCGCTGCGTTTTGGAGTGAGGGAGCAGTTCCGAGTTTGGGTCAGAAAGTCAATCATACTGCCTCACAGCCATGCGCTTTGGAGAGCAGATGAAGACTTTACAAAGTTAATCTTTGTTAACTCTTACTTTCGATTGCAGCGACCCTGGGTTTACTGCGTAGCTGAGATGCAGAGCCAATCTGACCCAATGCAATATGCTAAATGGGTAGTGCTCTTAGCTACGAACGTGGGACTTAATATTCAGCCGTGTCCCCGCTGCAGCAGCGGCTGTAGATCAGCGTCTCAACGCCAGAATTAAAAGCAGTCAGCCTAATAGAAGTTGGGAGAGTATATGTGCTGTCGGAAATTTCATAGGAGCCATATGTGGTCGGTGGTGTAAACTGGTGAGATTTTACATTATTACTTGTGGCATTTTCTAGCAAAGTGATGAAGGCAGTGATTGCGGACAGAACCGTTATTAGCGCTAATTAAACTATTGGTAACAGTTGGCATA
>JALOSO010000018.1 GCA_025458385.1 Paracoccaceae bacterium
ATCCTGATGGACCTGGAACTGCGCCGCCCGCATCTGGCCGGGATTTTCGGCGTCACGGACGCGGCCCCGCTGCGTGAATTTCTGGCCGGTGAACAGCCCCTTGAAAGCCATTTCCGCCGCTATGGGAAAAACCTTGCGCTGGCCCTGAACGGCGAGGCTGTGGAAGACCCGGCCACCGTGCTGCAGGACCCTGACACCGCGCTGGCGCTGGAGGCGATGATTGCACAACTGCAACCCGATGCGGTGATCTATGATCTGCCCCCGGCGCTGGTGGCCGATGACGTGATGTCGATGATCCCGCAGGTCGATGCCGTGCTGCTGGTGGTGGATGGCACACGCTCAACGGCGGATGAGATCAAGGCGACAGAACGCATGCTGGATGGCCATGTGCCCCTGATGGGCGTGGTGCTGAACCGTGCCCAAGACCGCAATGCCGGGCGCAACGCCTATGGCAAGCCTTAAGACCGGAAAGAACTTACCCGATGGGCCATATTCAGACCCTTGATGATCTGATCAGCTTTCTTTTCCGGCGGCGGCTGCTGATCATTGCGATTACGGTGCTGGGCGTGGCCCTGTCTGTGCTGATCGCCAAATCGCGGCCAAAGACCTATCAGGCGGCGGCGGTCATTCAGGTGTTGTCGCCCGTCGTGACAGAAGAGGCGGTGCCCGGCGCCGCCCCGACCACCGGTTCAGCCGAGATGTTGCAGATCATCGAGCAACAACTGACCACGCGCGAGGCGCTGATCAGCATGATGGAACGCCATGGCCTGTTTGCCGACCTGCCGGGTCTTTCGCTGGACCAGAAGGTTGGCCTGTTGCGCAATTCTGTCAGCTTTCAACAGGTTGCCAGTGCAGCCCCCCAACAGTTCGGCGCAGCCCCACGTGTCTCGGCGCTGATTATCAACGCCCAGTTGGGTGATGGGGAACAGGCAGCCCGTGTGGCCAATGATTTTGCGCAAAGCATCCTTGATATGGGCGCCAGCGGGCAATCTTCGCGGGCGGAAACCAACTTTCGCTTCTTTCAGGAAGACGAGGCGCGCCTGCGTCAGGCCATCGAGGCGCTGGAAGACCAGATCGCCACCTATCGGAACGCCAATGCCGCAGCCCTGCCGGGAATTGAAAGCGCGCGGCAAGATGAACTTGTCAGTGTCGAATCCGATCTTCGGGCGCTGGATCAATCGCTGGTCGCGCTGACCAGCGAACAGGCCTTGATTGCCGCCTTGCCCAACCCGCGCGCAACCGATGACCGCCGTCTGGCCGAGATCGAGGCCGCGATCACCCAGTTTCAGGCGCAGCGCGCCGCACTTGCCGACCGGCAGGCGACCATTGCGGCGGCCATGTCGCAAACCCCGGTGGTCGAGCGCACCTTGCGCGGCTTTGAACGCGACCTGCAGCAGTTGCAGGACCAGTATACGGTTGTCAGCCGCAGGCTGGCCGAAGCCGAGACTGACCTGCGCATTGCATCACAGCAGCAGGATGAACGCTTCAGCTTGCTCGAGCGCGCGATCACGCCGGAATTCGCGCTTGGCGGTGGGGCCAAGAAACTCGCCGCGGCCGGGGCTGTGGCCAGCCTTGCGCTGGCGGTGGCCATTGCTTTCCTGCTTGACCTGCTGCGCCCCGTTGTCCGGACCGAGGCCCAGCTGATCCGCGAACTTGACCTGCGCCCGGTGATCTCGATCCCGGAATTGCCGATCGGCGCGGCGCGGAACACGGCCCCCGCGGATGATCCGCAGAACTACCCACGCCTGGCCGTCTACGCCAGTTTTCTGGTGCTGGTTCTGGTTGTGGTCGCGGTTTCAGTGACCTGATTCGCGCCGGTTACCCCCGGTTGCTATCCCGCCTTGCGGTGGCGCGGGTCTGTCTGATGCGGGTCAGCAACCGGTTGCGTTCATCACGACGCTGACGGTGCGCCACAGGATTGCCAAGTCACCGGCCAAGGTCACACGGTTTTCATAGGCGGCGTCAAATTCGGCCCGCGCGGCAAACGTGGTCCGGTTGCGCCCTGCTGTCTGCCACAGCCCCGTAATGCCGGGGCGCAGCGCGTAATAGGCCGTGCCCGGGTAAATCTCGCGCTGGTTCAGCATCATCGGGCGCGGGCCGACCAGGCTCATGTCGCCAGTCAGCACGTTCCACAGTTGCGGCAGTTCATCCAGCGACGACCGGCGCAAGAACCGCCCCAGCCGGGTGATGCGCGGATCGTTGCGCAGCTTTTGCGTGGCATCCCATTCCGCACGCGCCTGCGGGTCTGCGGCCAGATGGGCCGCCATCAGCGCATCGGCGTCACGCACCATGCTGCGCAATTTCCACATCCGAAAACTGCGCCCGGCCTTTCCGACCCGCAGCTGTGTGTAAAACGGCTGCCCGCCCTCTAGTGCGACAGCAACCGCGATACCCCCGATCAGCGGCACAACAACCGGTGCCGCAGCCAGAACTGCGGCGATGTCGAACATGCGCTTGAGGCCGCGCCGATAAAGGCCCTGATATGCCTTGCGCTGCGGTGCAGCGGCAACGGCGGCAGGGACGGCTGCTGCAGCCGGAAACTCTTGAAAACGCAGGGTCATTGTTACCAAATTCCCAACCATTGCCGCGTGGTTTCACGCGGCGTTGCGGCGCAATTCAACTTCGTCAAAAATGCCTCGTGGCAAACGAGCAGTAGGCAACAGTTCATTCCAGCACCCAGATCAAGGCGCCCCCAGTTCCTATTTTATACGAAGTCCGCCCTGTTTGGCGACCATTCAAGCCATGGTTTCGCCCAGATCATGCCACTTTTCCAAAGAATTTCCGCAGTTCGCTACAGCCCGAGGCATATTATTCGAAAGGATGAACAACCTAAAGTTGCAAAGTCAGATCAGCCGTGAAAACCGGGCGGATTCGATTCGAATTGCGCGTGACCTTGGCAGAAGCAAATGGTGCCGGCGCTTAGCAGCTGGCGGGGCGTAATTGCCGCTGCGTGTTGTTTCTGTACGCGCATCAATGGCGCGGCTGTACCTGTTCCAACGCACGATGCATGGAAAGCATCGCCACAAGCAGGGTGCCAAGGCTGCCGATCAGCGAATAGACAAGCAGCACTGCCAGCATCGGGTGTCCGCCAACCCATGCCATCGTCGCGCCAAACAGGCCCAACATGATACCGCTTGTGACAGGCCCTAGGAACATGTTGCCCTCTTGCACGGGGATGACGTTGCCGCCGACGATTCTTTCCAACCTTACAGATCAGAACACTAACAATTCGGAAACAATGCTAGCCCAAAAAAGCGGCAAGCCCAACAAACCCGCAATCAAGACGGGAAAAACCGGCAATTTCTTGCGGATTTCGCGGGTTATTGGCCCGTTTTCGGCATCATTCTGCCAATAGCGCCGTCAGATAACGCCCATAGTCGTTCTTCGAAAACACCTCGGCCCGCGCCGTCAGCGCCGTGCGGTCGATCCAGCCGGCCCGATAGGCGATCTCATCCGGGCAGCCCACCTGCAGGCCCTGCCGGGCTTGTAGCGTGCGCACAAAGTTCCCCGCATCCAGCAGGCTGCCATGGGTGCCGGTATCAAGCCAGGCAAAACCGCGCCCCATCCGTTCAAGGTGCAGGCTGCCATCGGCCAGGTAGCTCTCCAGCAGATCGACGATCTCCAGCTCTCCACGCGCCGACGGCTTCACCTGCGCGGCCCGTTCGGGCGCTGTCCCATCCAGAAAATACAGACCTGTCACAGCATAATGTGACGGCGGTTTTGCCGGTTTTTCGACAATGCCCTGCACGCGCCCTTCGGCGTCAAAGGCAACCACGCCATAGCGTTCCGGGTCTGCCACACGATAGCCGAACACAGTGCCCCCCTGATCGCGGGTGTCGGCCGCGGCAAGGATTTCGGGCAGACCATGGCCAAAGAAGATATTGTCGCCCAGCACCATGGCCGATGGGGCCCCGGCCAGAAAATCCCGCGCCAACAGATAGGCCTGTGCCAGACCATCCGGGCTGGGTTGGACGATATAGGTCAAGCGCAGGCCCCATTGCGCACCATCGCCCAGCAGGCGCCGGAACTGCGCCTGATCGTCAGGGGTGGTGATAATGGCGATCTCGCGGATGCCGGACAGCATCAGCACCGAGAGCGGGTAGTAAACCATCGGCTTGTCATAGATCGGCAGCAGCTGCTTCGACACGCCCATGGTGATCGGCCACAGCCGCGTGCCAGACCCACCGGCGAGGATGATGCCCTTGCGGTTCATGAAAGCTCCTTGACGATATCAGTGATGGCGGCGCGCCAGTCGGGGCGGCGGATGCCAAAGTCTGTTTCGGTGGTTGTGCAATCCAGCCGGGAATTCAGCGGACGCGTAGCCGGGGTGGGATATGCGGATGACGGGATGTCATGGATGGTACAGGGCAGATTTGCGGTGGCCATGATGGCGCGGGCGAAATCGGCCCAGCTGGTATCGGGGGCACCGGCAAAGTGATAGGTGCCGCCGGAATGGCCAGAGGCAAGGGCGGCGGCGATGGCAAGGCAGGCATCGGCAATGGCGCTGGCGGGGGTGGGGCCTCCGATCTGGTCGGCGACAACGTTCAGGCTTTCGCGGGTGGCGCCAAGGCGCAGCATGGTTTTGAGGAAATTGGTGCCATGGGCGGAAAACACCCATGAGGTGCGCAGGATCACATGCCGCGCACCGGCAGCGTGGATGCCATGTTCGCCGGCCAGTTTGGTGCGGCCATAGGCGCCAAGGGGGGCGGTGGGATGGGTGGGTTTGAACGCATGCGCACCCGTGCCATCAAAGACGTAATCGGTCGAGATGTGCAGAAACGGCAAGCCACGGCGGGCCGCGGCGCGCGCCATGGCGGTGGGGGCCGCGCCGTTGACGGCCATGGCGGCGGCCTCTTCGGTTTCGGCCTTGTCAACGGCTGTCCATGCGGCGGCGTTCAGGATGACATCGGCATCAGCGCCCATGACAAGGTCGGCACAGGCCTTGGCATCGGCAAGGTCGACCACATCGCGGCCAATGGCTTCGACCGTCACGCCCGCTGGAACGCGACGCAGAACCTCGGTTGCGACCTGCCCGGTGGTGCCGAACATCAGGATCTTCATGCCTTTGTTCCCAACCTTGTGCCCACACCCTTGCGGTCGAGCAGCGGGCGCCACCACGATTCGTTATCCAGATACCAGCGCACGGTGCGGCGCATGCCTTCCTGCAGCGTGACGGATGGCCGCCAGCCAAGTTCGGCGCGGATGCGAGCAGGGTCGATGGCATACCGCGCATCGTGGCCGGGGCGGTCGGTGACAAAGGTGATCAGACGGTCATGCGGGGCACCTGCGGGGCGCATCTCATCCAGCAGGGTGCAGATCATGCGGACAAGGTCGATATTGCGGGCCTCATTCTCGCCCCCGATGTTGTAGCTGCGGCCAAGAGTGCCTTTTTCCAGAACCGTCAGCAGCGCATCGGCGTGATCTTCGACATAAAGCCAGTCGCGCACGTTTTCACCCGCGCCGTAAACCGGGATGGGCCGTCCGTGCAGGGCATTCAGGATGACAACGGGCACCAGCTTTTCGGGGAAATGGTAGGGGCCGTAGTTGTTGGAGCAGTTGGTCATCACCACGGGCAGGCCGTAGGTTTCATGCCATGCGCGCACCAGATGGTCGGATGCGGCCTTGCTGGCGGAATAAGGGCTGCGCGGGTCATAGGCGGTGGTTTCAGTGAACTGGCCGGTGGGGCCGAGGCTGCCAAAGACCTCATCCGTGCTGATGTGGTGAAAGCGGAACGCGGCGGGGCGACCGCGGGCCACCCAGTTTGCGCGCGCAGCCTCAAGCAGGTTGAAGGTGCCGGTCACGTTGGTTTCGATGAAATCAGAGGGGCCATCGATGCTGCGGTCAACATGGCTTTCGGCGGCAAGGTGCATCACGGCATCGGGGTTATGCGCGGCAAAGACGCGGTCGAGTGCGGCACGGTCGCGGATATCGGCATGTTCGAATGTGTAAAGATTGCTGGCGGCGGCCTGCGCGACGTTGGCGGGATTGGCCGCATAAGTGAGGGCATCAAGGTTCACCACCTCATGCCCACGGCTAACGGCCAGCCGCACGACGGCAGAGCCGATAAAGCCCGCCCCCCCCGTGACCAGAAGTTTCATGGCGCACCCCCGAACGGGCTGGTGACATCGCGCAGCAGGGGCGCGGCAGCATCCTTGACCGACAGAACGGGGGCAGAGACGCCCCAGTCAATGCCGATATCGGGATCATCCCAGCGCACCGCACCGTCACAATCGGGCGCGTAGACATCGGTGCATTTATACTGCACTTCGGTATCGGCCACGCGCGTGACAAAGCCATGCAGGAACCCCTTGGGCACCAGCAGTTGCCGGCCGTTTTCGGCAGTCAGATCAACGCCCACCCATTTGCCAAAGGTTGCCGAACCCGCCCGGAAATCCACGGCCACATCGAAAATCGCCCCGCGCGTGCAGCGCACAAGTTTGTCCTGCGCGCGCGGCGGGCGCTGGTAATGCAGGCCGCGCAGCGTGCCGACCTCGGCTGAAAAGGAGTGGTTATCCTGCACGAAGGCCAGATCGCGGCCCGCCTCGCGCATGCGGTCGGCGTTCCATGTTTCGGTGAACCAGCCGCGCGCATCGCCAAAGCGGCGCGGCGTCAGGATCATCACACCGTCAAGGGCCGTCGTTTCAACCTGCATCACATCACCATTCCCGTTTCGCCTGCCCCTAGCCCAGTATCATGGCCAAAGTTCGTCATGCAAACAGCCCCTGCAACGCGGCCCGATGCTCGGCGATGGCCAAGGCCGCCAAGGCAAGGGCAACAGCCCCCATCACCAGATCATGCCGCGCATCCCATGCTCCATGCCGGCGCGCCAGCATCACGATCAAGCCATGCGCCAACACCAAAGCCACCCCTTGCGCCAACAACGCCCCGCCCAGCCCACCGAAATGCATGCCCAGCAGCAAGGCCAGCGTCTGCAACACCGCCTTGCCCGCGATCAGCCAGAAATAACCGCGCCCATTGCCCGCTGCCAGCGCCGCCTGATCATAGGTCATGCCCACCACGACGATCATCTGCACACAGGCCACCGCCACCACCACGCCGCCCGCCGCGGCGTAACGATCATCATAAAGCAGATGCACCAGCGGCACCCCGGCCCATGCAATCAACCCCAGCAGCGCCAAAAGCCCCGCTGAAATCCCAAAGCGCAGCCGTGTCATCCTGGCCGCTGGTGCGTGATCGCGGTACAAAGGCAAAAGAATGCGCCCCGTCACGGCCCCGCCCAGCAGGATCGGGAACGAGGCCAGGAAAAAGCCGATGTTGTACAATCCCAGTTCCGACAGCGTCAGATAGGCGCCGAAGATGGCCTTATCGCCTTGCGCCAGCAGAAAACCACAAGCGGTGGACATGAAAATCCATTTTCCGAAATGGATCAGGGCGTGGGCTGCCGCCGGCTCCCACCGGAAACGGTTCGCTTCTCCCGGCAGATAGGCCCAGGTCAGTGCCAGCTTGGCAAGCGACCCGACGATTGCGCCCAGCACCAGCGCCCAGACCGATTGCATCGCCCAGGCCAGCAACACCATCGCCGCAATGCCGATCAGTTGCGATGCAAGGTCCAGCGCCGTCACCCGCCCCAGGGCCAGATGCCGGTTGGCCGTATCAATGCGCGTCGGGTTGAACCCCGCAATCAGCAGCGTCAGCCCCGCCACCGGCAACAGCTGCGCCAGTTGCGGTGCGTCATAAAACTGCGCCAGGGGCCAGGCCACGGCACAGGCAAGCAGCCACAGGATCAGCCCACGCGCCACATTCACCGTCCAGGCGGTGTTCAAGAACGCCGGGTCATCGCCGCGCGGGCTTTGACTGATGGCCGGGCCAATGCCCACATCCGAAAACATCGCAAGGCCAACAAGGAACACCGTAACAAGGGCCATGATGCCGAACGCCTCGGGAAACAGCAGCCGTGCCAGAATCAGGTTGGCCGCCAGACGCGCGGCTTGCGCAATGGCATAAGAACCCGCCGTCAGCGCCCCGCCGCGCAAAGCCCGCCCAAAAAGGCCCGGAGTGGCAGTATGTCCCGTCATAGCGCGACGCTTAGGCCACGCCTTGGGCCCCGTCAATCGCAGGCAGGGGCAAACCCTTTGCAAGACCGCGCGCGGCAGCTTATGCGTCAGGCCCTGCCACCCCGGATGCTGCCCCGTGAAACTCGCCTACCTGATCAACACCTATCCGCGCGCCAGCCACAGCTTCATCCGCCGCGAAGTGCAAGCACTGGAACGGCTGGGATGGGAGGTGCAGCGTTTTGCCATGCGTTCCGCACGCAGCGAGTTGGTGGACCCGGCGGATATCGCCGAGGATGCGCGGACAGAGCATGTGCTGAAGGCCGGCGCATGGGGCGTGACGAAGGTGGCCCTGGCATGGATGGCCCGCCGCCCGGGACGGGCAATGTCGGCGCTGCGGCTGGCATGGCGCTGCGGGGTGGCCGCGAATGACCGCCTGCGCCACCTGATCTATCTGGCGGAAGGCGCGGTGATCGCCCGGCGCTGTTACGATCTGCGCATCCCGCATGTGCATGCACATTTTGGCACAAATTCAACCACAGTGGCGATGCTGGCACAGGCATTGGGCGGGCCGTCTTTCAGTTTCACAACCCATGGGCCGGAAGAGTTTGATGCACCGATGGCGCTTAGCCTGCCGGAAAAGCTGCACCGGGCCGCCTTTGCTGTCGCCATCTCCAGCTATGGCCGCAGCCAGCTTTTCCGCTTTGCCACCCTGCCCGACTGGACGCGCATCCACGTTGTGCATTGCGGGATCGAACCATGGCGTTTCTCTGAACCAGCCGTCCTGCCCACCGGCGGCCCGCATCTGGTGGCAATCGGCCGGCTGGCCGAACAAAAGGGTTTTCCCCTGCTGATCGAGGCCATGGCGCAGGCCCGCGAAACCACACCCACCGTGCACCTTACCCTTGTCGGCGATGGCCCGCTGCGGGACGAGCTTGAATCTCGCGCCGCTTCTTTCGGCCTGCAAAAGCACCTTACCTTTGCGGGCTGGCAGGATGAAGCGGGCGTCCGCGCCGCCCTTGCCGCTGCCACCGCCCTGATCCTGCCCAGCTTTGCGGAAGGCCTGCCGGTGGTGGTGATGGAGGCGATGGCAGCAGGCCGCCCGATCATCGCCACGTCGATTGCTGGCGTGCCGGAACTTGTGACGCCGGATGTGGGCTGGCTGGTGCCCGCGGGTGATCCCGCGGCCCTTGCCGCCGCTGTTGCAACCCTCGCCCGAACCCCGCCGGAAACGCTGCAACTGATGGGCATGGCCGCCCGCACCCGGGTGCTGGCGCGGCATGACATCAATTCAGAGGCGGAAAAACTTACCACCCTCTTCGCCAGCCGGGGCCGCGCATGACCCGGTTCCACATCATCTGCGCCAGCCATTCCGATGCCATTCTGGACGCAAACCTGTGCCGCTCGCCCTGTCTTGCCAGCATACCCCTGCACGTTGAACGCGATGCGCCATCCGCCAGCATCGCCTACAATCGCGGCCTTGATGCCACAACGGCGCCAATCCTGATCTTTGCGCACCACGATGTCTATCTGCCCCCCGGGTGGGACCGCATGCTGACCGAACGCCTTGCCGAACTTGACGTCACAGACCGCAACTGGGCCCTGTTCGGCACATTTGGTGTGGGCCTTGATCACAGCCATATCGGCCCGGTCTGGTCATCTTCCCTCGGCCAGATCGTTGGCCGCGTGCCCCTCAAACCCGCGCCCGTGCAGGCGTTTGACGAACTCCTGATTGTCATGCGCCGCGATGCCGGCATTCGCTGGGATGACCAGCTCCCCGGCTGGCACATGTACGGCACCGATATCGTCACCACCGCCCGCGCCATGGGCCGCACCGCCTATGCCGGCGCGCTGCCCGCCATCCATAATGACCGCTACCATGATGCCTTGGGTGATGATTACCGCGCATGCTACCGCTTCATGCAGCGCAAATGGGCCAGCCAACTGCCCCTGCGCACACCCATCACCAAGATCAGCCGCTCCGGCCTGCACCTCTGGCGCGACCTCCGCGCCGCCAAGAAATCAGCCCCCTTCCGCGCGGGCATGGCCGTGGGCACAGACAAGCCCGTCGAAACGCTGGCAGACCGCTGCGGATGGGCGTCTCTTTAACTCTATTCATTTTTGGTCCAAAAATATCCCACGGGGGTCCGGGGGTGTGAAACCCCCGGCGGCTGCCCCCCTAAACCAGCCCCTCCGCCCGGAACAACGCCTTCACGTCCACATGCGGCCGCGCCCCGAAATGCCCGATCACCTCGGTTGCCGCGATGCAGCCCATGCGCCCCGCCACAGCCAAAGGCTGCCCCGTTGCCATGCCATAAAGGAACCCCGCCGCGAACTGATCGCCCGCCCCTGTCGCATCCACCGGCACCACCCGCTTGACGGCCGCCTCGGCCGCCTCATCCCCCCGGTACAAAAGCACCGGATCACCCGAGCGCGTGCAGACCACAACGCCACATTCCGCCCGTGCCTGCGCCAAAGCCGCCTCAATATCGCATTGATACAGGGCCTCCCACTCATGCACATTGCCGATCACATAATCCATCTCGTCCCGCACCAGCCGCCGGAAATCATCCCGGTGCCGGTTCACGCAGAACGGGTCTGACAGCGCAATCCCCGCCCGCCCGCCACCTGCATGGCAGGCCTTGGCCGCCTTCAGGAACGCCGCCTTGCCCTGATCCTTGTCAAACAGATAGCCCTCAAGGAACAGCCAGTCGGTATTGCCCGCCACGTCAGCCTGCACATCATCCGGGCCCAGTTCCGCCGAAATCCCCAGATAGGTGTTCATCGACCGCTCGCCATCCGGCGATACAAAGATCATCGACCGGGATGTCGGCAAATCCGCCCCCGCCACCGGCCCATTCGGGAAATCCGTGCCCTCTGCCGTCAGGCTGCGCGCAAAGAACCGCCCCAGCGCATCATCCCTGACCCGCCCGATAAACGCCGTTTTCAACCCCAGCGAACCCACGCCCGCAACTGTATTACCCACGGACCCCCCGGGCGCCTCCGTCCGGTCCTTCATCGCTGCATAAAGCGTTTCTGCCCGCTCACGTTCCACCAGTTGCATGATGCCTTTGGTAATGCCCATCAGGTCCAGAAACGTGTCCTGCCCTTCGGCCAGCACATCCACAATCGCATTTCCAATGCCCACAACCTGATATCTGCTCACGCCGTCTTCTCCGGATACTGGCACCATTCCGCGATTCCACAGACGGCGCATTTTGGTTTACGCGCCACGCAGATATACCGTCCGTGCAGGATCAGCCAGTGGTGCGCGTGCTGCTGAAATTCCACCGGCACATTATCCTCAATCGCGCGCTCGACCGCCACCTCATCCCGACCCGGACAAATCCCCGTCCGGTTGCCCACCCGAAAGATATGCGTATCCACCGCCTGCGCCGGATAGCCATGCCACATGTTCAACACCACATTCGCCGTCTTGCGCCCCACCCCCGGCAGGCTTTGCAACGCCGCGCGCGATGTCGGCACCTGCCCGCCATAGTCATCCATCAGAATGCGGCACAGCTTCAAAACGTTCTTCGCCTTGTTCCGGTACAGCCCGATCGTCTTGATGTACCCGATCAGCCCTTCCTCGCCCAAAGCGAGCATCTTTTCTGGCGAATCCGCCACCTGAAACAACGGCCCCGTCGCCCGGTTCACCCCCACATCCGTCGCCTGCGCCGATAGCGCCACCGCCACCACCAGCGTGAAGTCATTCACATGGTGCAGCTCTCCCTTCGGTTCCGGCTCAATCTCCGCAAACCGCCCAAACACCGCACGCATTGCCGCATAGGGCAGCTGAGCCGTCAGTTTCGCCATGGCGTCGCGTCCTTCTTCCACATCCGGACCAGCACTTAGCCCATCCCTTTCAATGTTGTCCAAATATCCTCGCCGAAGGCTCTTCCTTTCCCGCACACACCACCTCTCCCATCCGACACCACGAATTTTCGTCGAAAATTCGTATCCCGCAACATCCGGGTCGCGCGCAGCTTGCCCGCAGGCTATCGCTTGTGCCCAAGGAGAGACGCCATGACCGACCAATCCCCCGCCTACCATTACAGCGTCATCGCCCGCGCCCTTGGCGTGATTGATGCCGCAGGCCCCGGCCTGTCGCTCGAAGACCTCGCCCGGCAGATCAACATGTCCCCCCACCATTTCCAGCGCACCTTTTCGCAATGGGTCGGCGTTTCGCCCAAGCGTTATCAGCAATATCTTGCCTTGGGTCACGCCCGCCACATGCTCAGCGCACAAACCCCCGTCCTGCAAACCGCCCTTGCCACCGGCCTGTCCGGCACCGGCCGCCTGCATGACATGTTTGTCACCTGGGAAGGCATGAGCCCCGGCGATTACGCCCGTGGCGGTGCTGGCCTCACCATCTTCTGGGGCTGGTTCGACAGCCCCTTTGGCCCCGCCCTTGTCATGGCCACCGAACGCGGCCTTTGCGGCATCGGCTTTGCCGCCGAATCCGGCATCGACCACACCTTTGCCGATCTCCTCTCGCGCTGGCCCAAGGCCACCTATCTTGAGGACCCCGGCCAGATCCGCCCCCTTGCCGACGCCGCCTTCGGCAACGATCCAACCCAAATTCACCTCATCGGCGCCCCCTTCCAGATCAAGGTGTGGGAGGCCTTGCTGAACATCCCGACCGGCCATGTCACCACCTACGGCACGCTTGCCGCCGCCATCGGCCACCAGAATGCATCCCGCGCCGTTGGCACTGCTGTGGGCCGCAACCCCATCGCTTTCCTTATCCCCTGCCACCGCGTCCTGCGCAAATCTGGCCAACTGGGCGGCTATCATTGGGGCTTGCCCGTCAAACGCGCCATGCTCGCCTGGGAATCCGCTCGGTCCGAAGCCGGGGCCGAAGCCGGGGCCGACGCCGCGCCCCATGCGCAATAACATGCCAATTGCGTGACACCGCTGTTTTGACGCCGCAACTGTTGCTATAATCGCCGTGCACGGCCCCGGAAGGGCCGGATAAACACCCGAGGCAGCATCAATGATTTTCAAATCCCCCGTCATTCTGTCAACTGTCGCCGCGCTGGCCCTTACCGCCTGCGTCGCCCCTGAATACAACGCGGCCGATCCCAACGCCCGCGCCCGCAACGGTGCCATCATCGGTGGCATTTCGGGCGCCATCATCGGTGCCACCCAAAGCGATGAAGAACTGACCGGTGCCATCGCCGGCGGTATCCTTGGGGCCGCTGCAGGCGGTGCCATCGGTGCCACGCTTGACCAACAGGCGGCCGAGTTGCGCAATTCCATCGGCAACGCCAATGTGACCGTGACCAACCGTGGCGATTACCTTGTGGTGAACATGCCGCAAGACCTGCTGTTTGCCACCGACAGCGCCAGCCTGCGCCCCGACCTTGCCCGCGATATTCAGGCTGTCGGCCAGAACCTGTTGCGCTATCCCAACAGCCGGGTCGAGGTTGTGGGCCATGCCGACAACTCTGGCTCTGCCGCCTATAATCAGGATCTGTCGCAACGCCGCGCCGTGGCCGTGGCCGACAACCTGCGCGCCGTCGGCGTTCCTTCCAGCCGGATCACGGCCTTTGGCCGCGGCGAAGACCAGCCGATCGCCTCGAACCTGTCACCCGAGGGCCGGGCAGCGAACCGCCGCGTGGAAATCATCATCCGCCCGACGACCTGATCAACGGTGCCGCAAAACGCAGGGGCGGTCCGGGAAATCCGGGCCGCTTTTTCATTGGCGGTTGGCCCGGCTGTGGTCTAGCAAGGGCAGAAGACCGGGGGGAAAGATGCCTTTCAACAAAGTGCAGGCCGAAAAGCTGTCACAGACGGTTGTCCGCCAGATCGAAGCCCTGATCCTGCGGGGTATCCTGCGCCCCGGTGAACGCCTGCCCGCCGAACGCGAACTTTCGGAACGGCTGGGCGTGTCACGGCCATCCTTGCGCGATGCCATCGCCGATCTGCAGCAGGGCGGCCTGCTGGTCAGCCGGCCCGGCGCGGGCATCTATGTGGCCGAGGTGCTTGGCTCGGCGTTCTCGCCCGCCCTTGTGCAGTTGTTTGCCAGCCACGAAGACGCCGTGTTCGATTATCTGGCCTTTCGCCGCGATATGGAGGGGCTGGCCGCCGAACGCGCAGCGCGCCTGGCTTCGGATACTGATCTCAAGGTCGTCGACACGATCTTTCGCAAGATGGAAGCCGCCCATGGAAAGCGCGACCCCAGCGATGAGGCCGCGCTGGACGCGCAGTTCCACATGGCCATCATCGAGGCGTCGCACAACATCGTCATGCTGCACATGATGCGGTCGATGTTTGACCTTTTGCGCGAAGGCGTGTTCTACAACCGTCAGGTCATGTTCAAACAACGCACCACGCGCGAGGCGCTGCTGGACCAGCACCGCGCCATCAACGGCGCATTACAGGCGCGCGATCCGCAGGCCGCAAGGCAGGCGGTGCAGGCGCATCTCGATTATGTCGAGGTCGCGCTGACGGATCAGATCAAATCCGAACGGAACGAGGCCGTGGCACGGCTACGTTTGGCGCAAGAGACAGAGAGGTAGGGATTGCTTCAAAGCACCACCCCCCACTTTCCCGCCCCTGAGATCAGAAATCGAACAGATCGCCCAGAAAGCTCTCTTTCCGCTTCTTCTTATACCGATAATCGTCGTCATCATCATACTGGTTCCGCCCCCTGCCATCCCTGCGGCAATCATCCCGCCGCGGTTCCGGCTGGCTGACTGGCGCCGCTGCTGGCCGTACCGCCACAGGTGCTGCCGCAGGTCTGGCTGCCCCGCCCATGCTCTGCTCAATGCAGTTTGTCCAACTCGCCCCGGTCAAGCCAAGTCCCCCCGGCATTGCGGGCAATAGTTTATGGAAGCGGGTAATCTTACAACTTACCCAAGGGGCGCGGCAGAACGGCGTCAGCGTGACAGTCGGTGCGGCCGTCGAACAGGCCCTGTCGATGCCAGACCCGGAATTGGCTTGACCGATCCTGCAACCACAACGAAAACGGTAAACGCATCATGCCAATGGCCAAGACACGATGAAAAGCGCCGCAACCAGAAACCTTGACCAATACCGCATAATGTATCGTGAGGGTCGCAAATACGGCGCAAGTTCGCGCAAGCTTGTGGGCGAGGTCGGTTCAATCCTTGAAGTTCTCATGGGGCGCCACTCGGACGCGACCTTTCGCCTTCTGGACTTCGGTTGTGGCAAAAGCCCACTCGTGGATCTGCTGTCGGAACGCGCGGCGGGCAAGACACCAGCCCTGCATGTCCAGCGTTACGATCCCGCCATCCCTGAATTCAGCAGCCCCCCGGACCGCGGCTTTGATCTGGTGATCAACACCGACGTGTTGGAGCATCTTGACGAAAACGAGGCCGATCTGCTGATTTCCGACGTGGCAGAACGCACCTCTGCCGCCTATTTCAAAATCTCGACCCGCGTCGCATGGACCTTTTTGCCCAACGGCGAAAATGCACATGCAACGGTGAAAAATTCCAGATGGTGGCTTGCAAAGATCAAAGCCGCTTTCCCCGAGGCAGCAATCATGCACAACGACATTGATACCGTAGGCATATTTGCTGCCAGGGACGCGGCCAAGGTCGGCATGGTGTCACGCGGGTTCCGGGGCAAACCGATCAGCCTGAAGCGGCGGATCCGTATTGCCATCAGAACGCTGCTTGGACGGTGACATGCCTGCCCAACTTCGCAGGTGCCTGCGCGGTTCGCATGGGTCACGAAACGCACGTCCGTCCTGAACAGCCGCCTGAAAAACCCGCGCATTGCAGGCTCCATCCCTTGACGCGGTCATCCGGCTGGCAAACAGTTTAAAACTCTGTTTGCCTCTCCGCGTTATGGCACTTCAGAAATCGAACAGATCGCCCAGAAAGCTTTCCTTCCGCTTCTTCTTGTAGCGGTAATCATCGTCATCATACCGATCGCGACCCCGGTCATCCCGGTACCCATCCCGCCGCGGCTCTGGCTGATAGACGGGCGGTGCCGCTTGCGGAGGCGGCGCCACTGGCCTTGCGGCTGCCACAGGTGCTTCACCACCCCCGCCCGCACGTTCGATGATCTTGTCAAGCTCGCCCCGGTCCAGCCAGACGCCCCGGCATTTCGGGCAATAGTCAATCTCCACCCCGTTCCGGTCTGCCATCACAAGGGTTTCGTTATCCACCGGGCAACGCATCGCTGTCTCCATTCCTGATTGCCCCCTTTACATGGGGTTACAAAGCCCCGTTGCAAGCCACACGCGCGAAACACCGCCCACTTGCCAACAGCCCCAATTCCCGGCATTTTGCGCATCAACGTGGTGATGGCGTCACCACTGGCAGCCCGCCTGCCCCATATCCATCCTGTACGCCGGGATCTTTCGGGGTCCCTTCGACCCCTGACATCAGAGGTCACACATGGAACGCCCCACCCAATACCGCCTGCACAACGGCACCAAGGCCCCCCTGCCCTTCGCCCCCGAAGAATACCACGCCCGCCTGTCGGGCCTGCGCGAGATCATGGAGATGCATTCCCTCGACGCCGTCGTCCTCACCTCCATGCACAACGTCGCCTATTACTCGGGCTTTCTTTACTGCACCTTTGGCCGCCCCTATGCCTGCGTCGTCACCCCCAGCCAATGCGTGACGATCAGCGCAGGGATCGATGCAGGCCAGCCATGGCGGCGGTCGATCGAGGATAACATCACCTACACCGACTGGACGCGCGACAATTTCTGGCGCGCTGTTGTGTCTGTGATCGGCACGGGCAAATCGGTGGGGTGTGAAGCCGACCACCTGACAATGGAGCGCGCCGAGAAATTCAACACCTTCCTCCAGCCCAAACGCGGCATGGACATCGCCCCCGCCACCATGGCCCAGCGCATGGTCAAATCCCCCGCCGAAATCGCCCTGATCAAACACGGCTCAAACGTCGCCGATATCGGCGGCTATGCCATCCGCGATGCCATCCGCGAAGATGTCACCGAACTTGAGGTGTCCATCGCCGGCCGCGACGCCATGGAACGCGAGATTGCCAAGCGTTTCCCCGATGCCGAATACCGCGATACCTGGGTCTGGTTCCAATCCGGCCTCAATACCGATGGCGCGCATAACCCCGTCACCAACCGCAAACTGCAACGCGGCGATATCCTCTCGCTCAACTGCTTTCCCATGATCTCGGGTTACTACACCGCCCTTGAACGCACGCTTTTCGTGGGCGAGGTTGACCCCGCCTCCATGCGCGTCTGGCAGCACAACATCGACGCCCATGAATACGGCATGACGCTGCTGCGCCCCGGTGCGTCGTGCGCCGAGATTACGGCCAAGATCAACACCTTCCTTGCCGAACGCCAGATGCTGCAATACCGCACCTTCGGCTATGGCCACAGCTTCGGCATCCTGTCGCACTACTATGGCCGCGAAGCCGCGCTGGAGCTGCGCGAGGATATCGACACCGTCCTTGAACCCGGCATGGTGATTTCGATGGAACCCATGCTCACCATCCCCGATGGCCAACCCGGCGCCGGTGGCTACCGCGAGCATGACATCTTCATCGTCACCGAAGACGCGCCAGAGGATATCACGCATTACCCCTACGGCCCCGCGTTCAACGTAGTCGGCTAGAACCACGCGCTTCGGTCGGGGCTTGCCCCGGCCGTTGCGCCACTACACGGTACCAGCATTCGGTCAGATTGCGGCGGGTTGCAATCTGATCATGGGGCGTCTCTTCCCGGTTGCCTTCGGACATCGGTCTTGACCCACGGTTTCTGACCGGTGGTGTTTACCCTAAGTAACCGGCTGAGATGCGGACGAAGCCGCTGTTTACTTGGGCTGCATGAAGGTCTGCTTGAGGATTCTGCTAAGGCGATTGATCGCTGAGCCGTTGTTCCTCAACTCTCGCTTGCCAAGTTTCAATCAGAAACAGGGCCATAGACCCGGCAAGGTTAACCGTCAAAGCGGCATGACGCGGCTTGAATGGAACTCGTGAGCGCCCCCCAGCATGAGCATCACCACCTTTGTTGCGCAAAGAACCAATACTTTGAACGACGCTCTGGCAGTTTCCCAGGATCGTCTTGAACACTTCTTCTTGGTGCTGCGATGGTGCGAGCTTTAAGAATTTGGCGGCTTCAGAATAGAGTTTCGGCACATTCCATTTCGCCTCCCACTCTGCACCACTGTCCTCGATGATGTGTTTGCAGACCTCTTCTAGGAGCGTGCTTGCGGCGGTCACAGCGCCATCGGGGTCTGTTGTTCGCCTCTCCAAAGCCTTCGCCCAAAAGGCTTGGACAGCAGGAGCATCATAGACATCAAGCCCATCTGTGATCGCGGCGTCTGCCGCACCGCCACCTGACTCTAGGAAGGTCAATAGCGGTATGAAGGCGTCAGTAACGTAGCCTCGGCGAATGGCCCACGAACCCGAACCACTTGCAACGCTGGATAATGCTGATTGCACCGAAGCGGCATCGTTTGAGAATCGCACAAAGTTCGGTAGAAGCCGCTTGCTCGCCGGGTCTTCAATTAGCCTTCTTCTGGCTAACTTATAAGCGGCCTCCGCCCCCCCTTGGGTCGTCAGGCCAATGATGTTGTTCCTCAAGAACAGTGCACATTCAAAAAGGTCATCAGGAATCTCAGGTTCACCGAAATCGCCATAGCTCATGAGCTTTCCTCGAATAAAGGCTGTCCGAATGTGGTCCAATTGCCGACCCATGCACAAGGTCTCGAACGTTTGAACCGCCCGGAAACCGGAAGTTCGAGGAAACCGTAGCATCAGTCAAATTGGGCTCATTTCGACGTTCGCCTCGGATTATGCCGGCATCTTTGTCGTACCAAGGGTAGGTCGGGGTTCACCCCGACTCTCTCTCTTCGGAAACGGCGGGGCATGCCCCGCGCTGCCACACCGCCCCACCCCCGTCCCGATTCCACATTGAATACACCCACACGCCCGGATGCCCCACCAACCCATGCTTCAGCGGAATGATCCAACAAAACAGCGCAGCCGCCGCAAACGCCGCCTCACCCCCTCACCCCACCCACAACGCCACCCTCAGCCGCCGCTCCCCCACCACAAACCGCACACCCGCCCCCTTCACCAACTCCTGTCCCAAAACACCCACGCACCCTTTCCGCAACGCCCCCACGGTTTCTATACCGGAAACAATGGCAGGGCTTGACGCCAAGTGCCTGTATGGGCTTTCTGCACCGCGTGACCGTCCCCAGAAAGAAGCCCCCCGTGACACGCCTATTTTCCAGCCTTGCCGCCCTCCTTCTGCTTGCCGCCTGCGCAGGTACGCCCGCCGAAGATGCCCCGCCGGTCGAAGTTCCGGGATATGAGGGCGTGCAGGATGGCGAATTCTTCATGATGGCGAATTCTTCATCCCGCCGGTCGAGGCACGCTATCTCGACGAATTGTCGATGCGCACCGAGGTGGATTATGCAGGGCCAGAGGCACCGGGCACAATTGTGGTCGATACGCATGCACGGCGTCTTTATTACGTGATGGAGAATGGCCGGGCGATGCGCTATGCCATCGCGGTCGGGCGGGCCGGGCTTGCCTTCCGGGGCGATGGCACCATCCGCCGGAAAGAGGCATGGCCGGCCTGGACACCGACGGCCAACATGATCCGCACCTTCCCGGAAACCTATGCCGAATATCGTGGTGGTCTGCCGGGCGGGCTGTCGAACCCGCTGGGCGCGCGGGCGATGTATCTGTACCGGGGCGGGCGCGACACGTTCTTCCGCATTCACGGCACGATCCAGAATGCCTCGATTGGGCATGCGACATCGGCGGGCTGCATCCGTTTGTTCAATCAGGACGCGATCGATCTGTTCAACAGGGTCGATCTGGGCACACAGGTGAAACTGCGCAGCCTTGCGGACAGTCTGGCGCTTGAAGGGCCGTTCATGGATGATGCCTTTGGCCGTGCTGTGCCGGAAACGCCCGAGAACATCGCCAAGAAAGAGGCCGACATGACCCGCATCGCCGAGGAAGAGGCCGCGGCCGCATCCGCAGCGCCAACAGCCGAGGAAGGGTCTGTCGCTGCAGCCGACACGGGTGCCGCCGAAGGCTGACGCAAAGCCCGCGTTTCACACGAAAGGGCCGGGGCACAGATCATGCGCCCCGGCCCTTTTCATTCTGTGCCTTTCAGGCGCAGGTCGGCTTACCAGTCGATATGCGTATGGAAATCGGCCAACACCTGTTCCCAGATCGCCAGGGAATCGCGCAGGTTATCGGCGGTCAACCCGTAGGACATGTTGATGTCCATGTTCACATAGGGATCGCTTTCATTGTCGAGATAGGCATAGCCAAAGCGCTGCGTCGCGTTCCAGTCGTTCATTGTCTGAAACGAGGTGCCACGTTCCAGATCATAGCCGGATGAAAACTGCAGCGACTGGCAATTCGTGCCATTTTCACAGCCATAGAAGTAGATTGTGAAATCGGCCCCTGCGGCCGAGGAATCGATCTTTGGATCACCGATGTTGTCGGTGCCAACCGCGGCGCGATAGCCTGCATCCTGCAGCACATCCGCAATGGCCTGGGGTGAGGTTGCATCGATCAGGTCGCCACCAAGGGCCAGCCCACCACCGCCGCCCCCCGGCACCGGGGCCGGGCCGCTGCCCTGCTGGGCCCGACCAAGCAGTGCGGCAAGGCCATCGGAAATCGCATCGCCGGTTTGCTGCGCCATGGCGGCACTGGTGCTCAGAAAACCGGCAAGAACAGAAAGCATGAAGGCAGAACGCATGATTTTTCTCCTTAAAGGCAATGCCGGAATCCTGCCTTCGTTCACCCTTTACGTCAACTGACCTTCCGGGGAACCAGGGGTCGGAAAACCACACCCACGGGCCCGCCGTCACAGCCGGATCACATAATCCTTGAGCGTCGTTTCAACCACTTCCCATGTGCCGCTGAACCCCGGCCGGATGATATGCGCATCGCCCGCCCGCAAGGTGACAGCATGCCCTGCCGCATCTGTCAGAATGCTGACCCCCGATCGGATGCGCATGTATTCCCATTCGTCATACTGCACCCGCCAAACACCCGGGGTTGATTGCCATAGGCCACAAAACAGGCCATCGCGGTCTTCCAGCGCCCAGGTGCTGTGCACGGGATCACCCGCAAGCAGCCTGGCCGGGTCTGGGCGCGAGATTTCGGGCCGGATGCCCGCCGTTTCAACGCGCGCGTGCAGCGACATGTTTTTGCCCCCCAAGTGAATGACACCACGTTCCGGCAGCATCCTGCCCGCAACGGCGGCTGTTGGGCAAGCGCGCATATCCCATCTGGCGCAGGCCTGACCCCGCCAGTATAACCCGGCCAGAAGCACCCCGGGGGGAGACAGGCTGTTGAGCGCATCATCCATCATCCGCCGCCCGATGCCGAATGCCATCACTGCCATGAAAGGCCAGTCGCCGATCGTGGTGCTGACCGCCTACACCACGCCCATGGCGCGGATTGTCGATGCGCATTGCGATGTCACATTGGTGGGTGACAGCCTTGCCATGGTCATCCACGGCCTGCCAACCACCATTGGCGTGACGATGGAAATGATGATCCTGCATGGCAAAGCCGTCATGCGCGGATTGGAGAAATCCCTGCCCGTCATCGACATGCCCTTTGGCAGCTATGAAGAAAGCCCCGCACAGGCCTTTCGCAATGCCAGCCGCCTGATGGGCGAAACCGGTATCCCTTGCGTCAAGATCGAAGGCGGCCAGCACATGGCCGAAACGATTGCCTTTCTGGTCGCGCGTGGCGTGCCGGTCATGGCGCATATCGGCCTTACGCCGCAATCGGTGAACACGCTTGGCGGGTTTCGTGTGGTGGGGCGTGACGCCGAAGGTGACAAGCTGATGGCCGATGCAAAGGCCGTGGCCGATGCCGGGGCCTTTGCCGTGGTGCTGGAAAAACTGCCCGAGGGGCTGGCAAAGCGCATCACCGACAGCATCAGCATCCCGACCATTGGCATCGGCGCCGGCATCAATTGCGACGGTCAGGTGCTGGTGATCGATGACATGCTGGGCCTGTTCACCGATTTCCACCCCAAATTCGTCAAGCGTTTCGCGCAGCTGGGCGATGAGGCGCATGCCGCCGTCGCCGCCTATGCCGCCGAAGTGCGTGCCCGTACCTTTCCGGCCCCCGAACACAGCTTTCCCGATGTGCTGCCAGCCAAGGGCCCGCGCGCATGACACCCACCTATCGCGGGACGGTCAGCATGCGCGCCATGGCGCGCAACTGGAAAGCAGCCGGTCAGACCATCGGCCTTGTGCCGACCATGGGCGCATTGCATCGCGGGCATCTGGCGCTGGTGCAGGCGGCGCGGCGCGGGGCTGACCGTGTGATCGTGTCGATCTTTGTGAACCCAAAGCAGTTCAACAACCCCGAAGATCTGCGCAAATACCCCCGCACCGAAGGCGCCGATGCGGCACTTTTGGCGACGGTGGGGGTTGATGCCATCTACATGCCCACCCCGGATGAGGTTTACCCCCCCGGTTTTGCCACCAGCGTGTCGATTGGCGGGGTGTCGCTGCCGCTGGAAGGGGAACGCCGCCCCGGCCATTTCGACGGTGTGGCAACCGTGGTGACCAAGCTTTTCGGCATGACACTGGCCGACCGCGCCTGGTTTGGCCAAAAAGACTGGCAGCAGCTCGCGGTGATCCGGCGGCTGGTCGCTGACCTGAACCTGCCGACTGAAGTGCTGGCCGTGGAAACCGTGCGTGATGCCGATGGGCTGGCCCTGTCATCACGCAACGCCCGCCTCTTGCCACAGGCCCGCAGCATTGCCCCTGCGCTGGCCCGCAACATGGCGCTGGCGGTCGAGGCCCTGCGCGCCGGGCATGATCCGCAAGCGGTGCTGCCCGTGGCCATTGACGCCATCATCGCGGCGGGCTTTGACTCGGTCGAATATCTCGAACTGCGCTCGGCCGATCTGCTGGAACCAATGGCCGCGCTGGATCGCCCGGCGCGCCTGCTGTGCGCGGCCTGGCTTGACGGGATCCGGTTGATCGACAACCTGCCGGTCTGACAGGGGCAGCCCGCACCTAATTTCAGCGCAGCGCGATATCACCCCTTGCTTGCATCACAGGCCGGACCCAAAATGCCTGCAGGAATTTTTCGCGCACGGGGGTGCAATTCCCCGTGTCATCACCCGTGAAGTAAGCAGCATAGCGCAGCAAGGAGTCTCTGATGGCCGATTTCGAAACCCAAATTCAGGATAGCCAGCGTCAGGTGGCCGATGCCCAAGCGAAGATTTCCGAAATCACCAGCCGGATCGAGGCGGCACGGGCCAAGATCGGCACGGCCGAGGCGAATATCGATATCGAAAATGCCACGCTGGATGATGTGCACAAGCATACAGACCTGATGAATGCGAACATCGCCGAACTTATCATGGGTCTGGATGATGTCACGGCGGGCTTTTCCAAAGACTTTGACGAGATGCGGTCAAAGACCGGGATGGAAAGCCTGATCGGTTTCTTCTCTTCGGCCAAATCGGAATCCATGCGCCAGGAACGCCTGCGCACGGCGTCGATTGATGATAAATTACAAGACCTTATCGCGAAATCCGATGTGATCGTGAAACTGCTGCAAGGGAAAATCGCCGCGATGGACCCCAAGATCATCGAGCTGGAAAACAAGATCAGCGTGGAACAGGACGCGGCGGCGCGCACGAAACTGGAATCCGAACTGGCCTTGGTGAATGCCGAATTCAACAGCTATGTGCAGGACG